>NZ_JBFNFI010000004.1:0-120703 GCF_046035495.1 Helcococcus sp. KG196 | reverse complement strand
AAGAAGATATAAAACTAGCAGACAACAAGTACAAAGATGGCAAAAAAAATGATGATACAGTAAAATCTTTAACAAATAAATCATGGCGTCCACATAGCCATCCTAATGAGCATACACAAGATGAAAAAGAGCATCATAAATCTACAAACAATGCCTATCCCTGTCAAAGTACGGTTTGTTTATCTCATTGACAGAAATATATATTGTTTGTGAATTATAATTATGACTTTTGAAAATATTATTAGATTGCTTTCTTGTCACATATGTTTGACAATCCTAGACAGTGGCGTTAGCAAAACTTTTATTTTTATTTACTTTAATCCAAAAATCTAGTATAATACAGATAAATAACTCTTAGGGGAGTAGCTTATATATATTTAGTCGTCAATACGGATTTATCCCGGCTAAATACCGAAAGGAAGCAAGACCTAAAATATTTGTAGGTCTTTTTTTTATTTTAAATTGGAGGTAAAAATGGAAAAATATTATCTAAATGATAATCAAACTGTTCTTAAAAATCTTAATGCAAACAAAGATACAGGGCTTTCATCTCAAGAAGCTAAAGCTAGAGTTGAAAAATATGGTTTGAATCAATTAGAACAAAAACAAGGTAAATCATTTATCCAAAAACTAATAGAACAATTATTAGATCCAATGGTAATTATTCTTTTGGTTGCTGCTATTTTATCATCTCTTACAGGAGACATGATTGAAACAATTATTATTTTAGCTATTGTAGTATTAAATGCAGGAATGAGCTTAGTTCAAGAGGGTAAGGCTGAGGATTCAGTAAAAGCCTTACAACAAATGTCAGCTCCAAATGCTAAAGTACTTAGAGATGGAAAAATAAAATCTATTCCGGCAACTGAATTAGTACCGGGTGATATTGTTCATTTAGAAACAGGGGATATCGTACCCGCAGATATTAGACTTTTAGAAAGTCAAAACCTTTCAAGTGATGAATCTTCATTAACTGGAGAATCTGTACCAGTTGATAAAGATGCTGAAGTTATTTTTGATAAAGATATAGAAATTGGAGATAGAACTAACTACATTCATTCATCCTCAATAATTACAAGAGGTAGATGTATTGGTGTTGTTGCAACTACCGGTCACGATACAGAAATCGGTAAAATTGCCACAAATATTCAACAAACTAAAGAAGAGGAATCTCCTCTTCAACAAAAATTATCAAAATTATCAAAAACACTTGGTATATTAGTTATTGCGATTTCAATATTAGTATTTATAATAGGATTAATTCGTCCGGATATGGATGTTATTGAATCACTTATGACAGCTGTATCTCTATCAGTTGCTGCTATTCCTGAAGGTTTAGCTGCCGTAGTTACTATTGTTCTTTCTATAGGTATGAATAGAATGGCAGCAAGAAACGCCATTGTAAAAAAACTTTTAGCTGTAGAAACTTTAGGTACAACAACTTTCATATGTTCAGATAAAACTGGTACATTGACACAAAATGAGATGACTGTAAAAAAAGTATTCACAGATGATAAAGTTTACGATGTAGATGGCGTTGGATATGCTCCAGAAGGTGATTTCACTGTTGACGGACAAAAAATAGATATCGGAAAACATTCAAACTTAAAAATGTTATTAACAGCTGCTAGCTTAAATAGTGATGCAAAACTTACACATGAAAATAATAAATGGGAAATAGTTGGAGATCCAACAGAAGGTGCATTGGTTACACTGGGAGAAAAAGGTGGTCTTTCGAATAAAATTCTAAATGAAACATATCCTAGGGTTAAAGAATATCCTTTTGATTCATCAAGAAAAATGATGACAACATTTCACAAAGGATATTTTGAAAATGACTACATAGCATTTACAAAAGGTGCTCCAGATATTATTTTTGAAAAGTGTTCACATATTTTATTAAATGGAGAAATTAAAGAATTTACTCCTGAATTAAAAGAATTATATCAAGAAAAAAATATTGAATATGCTAGACAAGCTCTTAGAGTTTTAGCTTATACATTTAAAAAATGGAATAAATTACCTGAAACAAGTAATACCGAAGAAGTAGAAAAAGACTTAGTTTTAATTGGAATTTCAGGAATGATTGACCCTGCAAGACCTGAAGCTAAAATTGCAATTGCAGAATGTATGACAGCAGGTATTACTCCTGTTATGATTACAGGTGACTACCTTGAAACAGCCCTTGCAATAGCTAAGGATTTAGGTATTGCAACTAAAGCTGACCAAGCAATCATGGGTAAAGAATTAAATGATATGACTCATGAACAAATTAGAGAATTAGTTAAAGTAAAGAGAGTATTTGCTAGAGTTTCTCCTGAAAATAAAGTGCAAATTGTTACAGCTCTTAAAGACAATGGAGAAATAGCTGCAATGACTGGTGATGGTGTAAATGATGCACCAGCTATCAAAAAATCAGATATTGGTATTGCAATGGGAATAACTGGTACTGATGTTGCTAAAAATACAGCAGAAGTTATACTAACAGATGATAACTTTGCAACAATAGTAAATGCAGTAGAAGAAGGAAGAATTATTTATGCAAATATCAAAAAATTTGTAACATTCTTACTTTCATGTAATATCGGTGAAGTTATTATAATGTTAGTTGCAATGATTGTAGGAGCTCCTGTTCCATTAACAGTTATTCAATTACTTTGGTTAAACCTTGTAACAGACTCATTCCCTGCATTAGCTCTTGGTGTTGAAAAAGGGGAACCCGATATAATGAATGAACCACCTAGAAAAACTGACGATCAAATTATAGATAAGGATTTAAGAGATAATATTGCAGCTCAATCTATAGCAATAGCTGTAGCAACTTTAGGTGCATTTTTCATATCCTATAACTTTATTTTTGCGGGATATACTCATGAAATACAAGTTCGAGCAGCTCAAACAGTTGCTTTTGTAACATTAATTTTATCAGAATTATTAAGATCTTTCTCTGCAAGATCAGAAAAATATACAGTATTTGAATTAGGTATTTTTTCGAATATGCAATTAGTTTATGCATTTTTAGGATCATTTATATTAACACTTGTTGTAGTATATACACCAGGAGTTAATAATATATTCAATACAGTTGCTTTAGATTTACAAGCTTGGGGGATAATACTTCCATTTGCATTTTTACCATTTATAGTTGGTGAAATTCACAAACTTATTGAAAGAAAAATGGGATTGCATGATTAGAATTAAAAAGTATCCGTCAAAAGCAACACTTTTAAGTTGCTCCCAAAATGGAACACAAAAATCTAATAACAATAAATTTTTATAAAATAATTATTTTTTATTATATATAAATTAGTGATATAATTGTAAAGAGATAAATTTATTAAACTTGGAGGCAAAATGGAAATATTAAAATTAAGACCTGCCACAAAAGACTACCTTTGGGGTGGTACAAAATTAAAAGAAAAATATAATAAAACAAGTAATGAAGATGTTTTGGCTGAAACATGGGAATTGTCAGCACATAAAGATGGTGTTTCAATAATTGAAAATGGTGAAATTAAATTTACTGATTATTTAAAAGAAAAAGGAAATTCTGTAATTGGAAAAAATTATGACAAAGACAGATTCCCAATTTTAATTAAATTTATAGACGCTTTAAAACCTCTTTCAATTCAAGTTCATCCTTCAGATGAATATGGACTAAAACACGAAAATGACTACGGTAAAACAGAAATGTGGTATATTCTTGAAGCTGAAGAGGGAGCATTCTTATATTATGGATTCAATAGAGAAATAACAAAAAAAGAGTATAGCAAATCTATTGAAGATGGAACAATTGAAGAATTATTAAACAAAGTTTATGTAAAACCAGGAGATGTAATGTTTATAGAATCAGGGACAGTTCATGCAATCGGTGCAGGTATTGTTATCTGCGAAATTCAACAAAATTCAAACATTACTTACAGAGTTTATGACTATAAGAGAAAAGATAAAGATGGAAATGAAAGAGAACTTCACGTCGAAAAAGCTATTGAAGTTTCAAGATTAACTCCAAATCCAAAATACTCATTTGACAGCAAAAATAGTATAAATGATAAACTAACAAGATTAGCTAAATCAGACTACTTTGATGTATTTTCCGGAGAACTGAAAGATGAAGAAGAAATGTTCAATATTAGTGAAGATTCTTTCCACTCAATTATTGTTGTTGACGGCGAAGGAATATTAGAAGATGAAAATGGACAAACTTACAAATTGTTAAAAGGTGATTCTTACTTCATTCCTGCCCAAAATAATAAATATAAAATGAGTGGAACATTAAAATATGTAATTTCAACATTACCATTATAAAAATTAGTGAGAGAAATGGCTTAATTGCTATTTCTCTTTTATTTTAAAGGAGTATCCATGAAAAAAATAATTTGCTTTATATTAATTTTATTAATATTAACTTCTTGCTCAAATAAAAAACTTTATAATGTTGTGAAAATATTTGATGGAGATACGATAGTGATAAATATCAATAATAAGAATGAAACTGTGAGGCTTCTAGGGATTGACACACCGGAATCAGTACATCCCAATCCTAAAAAAAATACAAAATATGGAAAAATGGCTTCATTATATACAAAAAAACTTTTAACTGGTAAAAAAGTAAGCATTGAACTCGATGTTCAAAAGAGAGATAAATATAAAAGACTTTTAGCTTACGTATATTTAAATAACAAGATGGTGAATGAAACTATCATAGAAAACGGATTTGCAAAACCTCTTACAATAGCACCAAATGTTAAATATACAAAAAAATTTACAAAACTATTTCAAAAAGCAAGAAAAAATAAAAAAGGTCTTTGGAGCATTGGTTATAAATTTAAATGAAAAAAGGAAACTGTAATAAATTTTGTGTATGAAAATCTTTCTGATTAAGGTAATATAGACTTAATCAGAAAGATTTTTTTAATAATTGGACTGAACTTTCAACATATCTTAAATACCCGGAAGATATAAGAAGATTAATATATACAACAAACTCAACAGAAAATTTTAATAGACAGTTAAGAAAATTAAATTTAATAAATTTAAAATTTTATGTAACAATCAAATTGTAAAATAAAATATCTGATCAGAATTAATTTTTCAAAAATATAAATATATCTTAATCAATAATAGACTGATACACAAAATTATTTACATAACCAATTTTTTATGTATATTATTTTTTTCTTTTCTTAATTACTACAAAAGAAATTCCTAAAATTAGTATAATAGCTACTGATGCATATATTATAGTTTTATAATTTCTTTTATTTTCTTTTTTTGTTTCTTTTTGATTACTTGAAGAATTTCCTGAACCCATTATATTAGGATTTGCATCTAATTTTATTTCTTCAGATTTTTTCTTCATCTCCTCATATGTATAAAATATTTTGTAATCTGGCTTATAATTTTCTTCAACTATTCCATATATCTCTTTCGCATATACTAATTGACATTCTCTTATATTTATAAAATTTATTTTTCCTTTTTCATCAAAATATGTAGCATAAATTCCTCTTACAAATCCTGGTGAATCTAAAATATAAAGTGTTTTTGGGGTTATATTATATTTTTTTAATATATAATTTATTCCATCTTTTTTATGATATTTATATACATTTTCAGCATATGATTGAACAACCCATTTACCATTTTTTTCATAAAACTTAATTTGTTCATCACTTAACTTATCAAATCTTTTTCTTCTACCTAATATATTATGAACTTTTATAACATCAAAATCAAAAGATTTCACTTTATCTTGGGTCCCTAAATTTTTATCTGAATCCTTATTATTGTACTGAATTGCCCAATAAGTTTTTAAATTTTCCATAACATTTCTTAATTCTTCTTCACTAATATTTTCATTTTTAAATACATCAGCTCCTATATATATTTGCATAAATTTGTCTATTTCAAAATCTTCTATACTTTTACCTTTAGGTACAACGTCCATATCTTTTAATAAATCATCAAATTGTTCCTTTATTTCATTTATATCGTTTTTCCTTGAATTTGTAACATAAAACTCTACTCCATTTGCATATGTATTAACTGGTAATACTATAATCATCAAAAATACTATTATATATAAATTTAATTTTTTCATTTTTCCTCACTTAATAATATATATACGCTAATATACGTCCTTGTCCACTATCCATTTTACATCCATTTAATAACTCATTAAAGTAATAAAACCTACTAGTAGCATTTTTATCAGGATCTACAATATAAATCTTATTTTCTGCTTCTGTTTCTCCTACTCTATATCCCGAAAAAACTATAGCATGTCCAAAAGGTATTCCATCAAAAGTAAAATGTACTCCCATTAATTTATTTTTATCAATTTTATCAACCACAAACTTAAAATCATAAATTCTATTGTAATCTATTAGTGTTATCTTAGTATTATTTGATGCAAAATTTATTGCATCAGAAAATTCTTTATCATTCGCCCCTTTATCTATAATCATTTTTTTTACATGATTTACAATTTCTTCTTGAGTAATATTATAATTTATACCATATGTTCCTACCATTTTAGCCGATGCTGCCCAACACCATCTAGATTGTTTTTGAATTATTTTATTAATATTTATAATAGTTGTTTGTAACTCTCCAGATGAAAAAAATGTATATGTTCTATTATTTTGTATTAATGTTGATGTCCTCATTTTTCCATCTGAATTCATAAAATACCATTTGTCATCTACTTTTTCCCATCCTATTTTCATAGATCCATCACTACTTTTTCCTAAATAATAATAACTTCCTCTTCTGTATTGCCATCCATAAAGCATCCATCCTGATTTATCAAATAAGTACCACTTATCATCTATTTTTTCCCAATCATCTTTTGTATATGACCCATCTTTATGCCTATACCACCATCTTCCATCTGAACTTTTTATCCAATCATCTTTACTATATTTATTAGTATTTTTTTGTAGTGATAAATTTTGTGCTATTTCTGGATACATTGTATCTTTTCCAAAATCTGACATTTCATCATCATAAATTGTTACCATCTTAGCATAAATATTTATTTGATTAATAAAAATTAAAATTAATATAAATAATATAATTTTTTTCATAAAAAATTTTTTCAAATATTTTCTCCTAAAATTTAAGTTAGTGTCATTCTTACTATTAAGAGCTCTATTGTTATTGTTATTTTTTTTCTCACGATATAATTGTAAGAAAACTTTTTCATATTGTCAATATTTTTTGTAAAAATGTAAAAAATATAATCTAGAGTTGTCAAACATATGTGACAAGAAACCAATCTAATAATATTTTTCAAAGGGCTTAATAAGCATTAACAAATAATGCATATTTCTGTCAAGGGGCAAAAGTGAAGCGGCCCTTGACTGGGATATGCATCGTTTGTAGACTTATGATGCCCTTTTGAAATATCCCTCAACCATTTCATTTGGTGTCTTAAATTCTAATACTATTCTTGCTATATTATTTGTTCTCATACTATATCTTTGAAATGATTTGTACATTTCTTTTTCGTTTGTAAATCTTCTCTTACTGTAAAATTAATCATTATCTATCTTATGACTTCTTTCTACCACACCATTTTGCCAAGGTGAATATGGTCTTGTTCTTATATATTTTATATCTAAATATTCTAATACTTTTTCAAATGCTGATTTCTTTTGTTCTCTATCATTACAAAATCCTTTACCATTATCTGTCTATACAGTTTTTATTTTAAATCCAAAGTTTTTTTCAAGTGTTTTTAGCATTTTTGATGTTTCATGAGTGCTATTTTCATTTACCAATTTAAGGATTCTTTTTCTACTGTATAAGTCTATCGCTGTTATTTGATAGTATCTTTCGTAATTACTCTTAAATCCTATACCTTCAATTGGAACATATTTTACATCTATTTCTACAAATTCTCTCGGATAATTTCCTTTTAATAGCTTATATTTGCTTTTTGGGTAACTTATTTTCTGAGGTTTTTCATAGTCTTTAAGCTTCTTTATCTGTTTACACATTGATCTATAGCTTCGTTTATATCCTGCATCAACGCATTTTCTATATACTTGCCCTAGTCCTTCGTGTTTGTAAATGCTAATCTAAAAGTGGTCCATAAATCGGTTAATAATATCCGAAAAATGGTCAACTTTTAGATTAGCATTTACACTACAAATAGTACCTGTTATCACAATGTGACGTCAATCTTGCCAAGTCTTTTCCAATACCCATCTTCATTAACGCCCATTATCTTTTGCTTGGCACTTTCCACATTTTCCAACATATTATTCTTAATCTTGTTCTTAGGTTCCCACTAAGTTTCTTTATAAATGTCATACAAAAAAAGGAACTAAAATCTCTCTTAGTTCCTAAAATTTACTATGCCAATGAACCCATTGGATCCCATGGTTTTAATTTAATTGGTTCTTTTTCATAAGCTTCTATTACTTCTTTTGATAAGTGTTTTTTGTTGATTAATGCTTGATACATATATTCATCAAACCATTCATCACTCATTACTAAGAAACCTTTGTTTCCTGATTGTTCACCCCAAGTATTTTCAACTCTATATCTGTTAATTTTATCATTTGCTTCATCATAGTCACATCCCATAAATACCATAGCATGTGTCATTAATGATTCATGATAATCAAGTCTTTCTTCTTTATTAAAATCATATTTTACATTAAACATATCAAATACATTAGCTGTTGTTAAATCTAATCTTGAACCACCTCTAGAGAAGAATTGTCCTACATCACAACCAAACCATACTGGTTCTTTATCTTGTAATTGACGCAAAATCGCTTTTTTCATTTCTTCAATTGGCAAGTTTACATATCTAACGATATCCCCTTCAACTACATTTCCTAAAAATTCTACTGTATATGAATTATAGTAAGGTTTATCTTTTGTTGGTGCATTGATTATTGAAACATATTCATCTAAATCCATTTCAATTAGTTCAAAAAATTCTTTTGGTGTAATATTCTTGTATGAAACAAAATTATCATCTTTATCTCTTGATTCAAAATCTACTTTTGTTGGAGGTGTACCTAAAGAAATAGAAAGTGCATTATAGATATCTGTCATATATCCTTCAATCATCTTTTCCAATTCTTCTCTAGATTTACCGGATTCATAAGCTTTTCTTAAATTTTTAGCGTTCATTCTTAAAATTTTTGTTAAGTAATTATTCATTTGAGAACTGCTTGAAGAACTTTCTGATTCCGGCATGTAATTTTTTGGTACAACACCATATTTTCTAATGATATTTTTTACCATATCCCATTGTCCACCATCTCCCATTGGAGCAGTAAGAATGTGAGACACCAATCTTCCTTCCAAGTCTTCATCTAAAGTATTTAAGATTGATTCATAAAAATAATTACATCTTTCTAATTTATCAAAGAAATAAATATAACTTTGAGAAATTTCAAATTCTTTCAAATTAAATTTTTGTGCCAATTTGTATTCTAAAACATTCATTGCTGCAAAAATCCAACATCTACCTGATTGTTTTTGATATCTAATCTTTGTATCAGTTAAATTAACATTAAACTCATGCCTATTTGTATCATTTTCTCTTCTATCAATTGTTGATTCTAATAAACCTGTATTAGTTGCAGCTCTTTGAGCAATTCTAAAAGCTCTATCTGAAGTAAAACTTTTATTAGAATCTTCTAAAAACTTATTATCAATTTTCATAATTCACTCCTTTTTTATTATTTTTTATATCATTTAGGTATACCTAATATTATATATCAAAATATATATTTTTCAAGAAAAATTTTGTAATAATAAAATTATATACCTAATAAATTTTCATATAATTAACCGTTTTACATCTAAATCAAGCCAAGTGTATATTCAAAATCACATCCATTTTCCAAGATTTCCCATGTAATTTTTGTTTCATCAAAAATGCTTCCGTTAATTTTCAATTCTTTTACAAATTTCTTTTGATGATAGTTTTCATTAACTTTTATATTTATTTTATTTCCATTGTATAAAGTTATTGATGCATTGTTCCAAAATGGAATGCCTAATTGATATTCATTAGAGCCCGGACAAAATGGATAAAACCCTAAACTTGAAAATATGTACCAAGCTGACATAGATCCATTATCCTCATCTCCCGGATATCCCTTCCAATCATATCTAAAATAGTTTAACAATATTTCCTTAATAATTAATTGAGTATTTTTAGGCTGATCTACATAATTAAATAAATATGGAAGATGAAATGATGGTTGATTTGATATCGCATGATGTCCCAAATGAGCCATTGCATACTCTCTCATTTCATGAATTTCATATCCATACGCACCATATTTGTATTCAGTTTTCGCATTAGTCAATGCTTCAAGCTTTTTACTAAAATTTTCTTTTCCACCAAATAATTCAATTAAACCATTTACATCATGATAAATATTGTATGAATTTTGATATGCAGACCCTTCAGTATACGGCGATCCCCAATTTAGAGGATCAAATCCATCAGTAAAATTTCCACTCCTATCCTTTGCCCTCATAAATCCTGTTTTATTATCAAATAATAATTTATAATTTTTAGAATAATCAAAATATTTTTTCGCAATCTCATTCTTTCCTAAATTATTTGCAACCATACCTATAGACCAATCAGATAGACAATTATCAATCGTTTGATTTACCGACTCATGTAGATCAGATGGCACATATCCATAATGTCTATATTCCCTAGTTCCTGTTCTTCCATAAGTTACCTTTCCGGAAGAAACTTCAGCACATTTAATCATTGCATCTAAAAGCTCTTTCATATATTTATTTCCAATACCTTTTGATGATGCCTCTGCAATTACATTATCCACCAGTGTCCCGGGCATTAAACCTCTTTCATCAGGAGAAAGCCATTTTGGTAAATATCCACTTTCGTTATATTGATTAATATACCCTTCAAGTATATCTTCAAAAATTTCTCTATCAATTAATGAAAATAGCGGAAATAAAGTTTTATGCAAATCCCACATTCCCATATTGGTAAACATTTTACCTTTTTTTACAGATTTTGATAATGTGTCATAATGTAGATTTTCGCCATTTTCATCAACTTCATAAAATCTCATTGGGAATAAAAATGCTCTATAAACTGCATGATAAAACATTTTTTCTTGAGAAATTTTATCATATGGACTGTACTGATCATAATTTGATTCTTCATCAAAGTTATCAATTTCAAATTTATCAAAATATTTTTGCCATTTTTTCTCTGTTTCAGTTAACATTTTTTCAAAATCTCTAGTCATTATTCTATGATTAAATTTAGCTTGATTTAAGGAAATAAATGATGTTGATAAGTATAATTCATTATTGGAAGATGAGATTAAATACTTATCCTCTTCCAATTTTTCAAAATCAAAATCATCAACAAAATCTATAACTACATACATTTTGAAATTTTCATCTTCACAACCAGAAAAATTATTAACATATCCTTCAACTATATTATCTTTCTTTTCTAAAACTAAATTTTTTCCTTCTAAAATAAACTGAGGATTTTTTACATTATATTTAATTATTGCTGAATTTTTTGATGCTGTAATCATTGCAACTTCGTCATTTTCAAATATAATTTCATTATAATGAGGCAAGAAATTTGATTCTTTATTTTTATATTTTCTTACATTTTCTATTTTATTTGACGGCAATATTGTAAATGAGCTAAAATCTCCCATCCATGGACTTGGTTGATGAGTTATTCTAAAGCCTTCAAATGTTATATGATTAGGATTAAACCACCATGAACCGACTTCTTTTTTAGTTTGTACACAAAAATAATTTGAACCGAAAGGTTCTCCCGTATATGGAAGTGTATTACCATTTGAAAACTCATAAATACTGTCAGTTCCAACTCTTGTATCTGTAAATTTATACTTTCTAAATTGTTCTAAAAATTTATTTTTCATATTTCCTCTTTTTAACGGTTACATTTAGCTCTTTTCTAAATTTATCTATTACTTTTTTTTCAAGTCTTGAAACTGTCATTTGACTAACATTCAGCTTTTCAGCTATTTCACCTTGTGTCATTTTATCGAAATATCTATAAACAACAATTTTTCTTTCTAAATCATCAAAATTTTCCATAGCCTCTTTAATAAATGCCATATCTTCAACTATTTGATAATTTTTATCCTCTTCTCCAATTAAATCTGCAAAACTTACTTCTCTTTCTTCTGATGAAAAATCTAAATTTTTATCTATAGATTGAGGTGAATAAACCTGTGATGCATCCATTGCTTCAATTACCTCTTCAGATGATACATTTAAGAAATCAGCAATTTCATCGATTGTAGGTGTTTTTTGAAGACTTTGAGACAAATCATTTTTTGCATTATTAATTCTTTTAGATAATTCTTGTATTCTTCTAGGTACTCTTATTACCCAACCTTTATCTCTAAAATATCTTTTTATCTCACCGGTAATTGTAGGAGTAGCAAATGAAGAAAATTCGAATCCTCTATCTGCATTAAATCTATCTAAAGCAAGGATTAAACCTAATGATGCAATTTGATATAAATCATCATATTCAATACCTCTATTAGAATATTTTTTAGCCAAAATTTCAGCAATATAAAGATTTTTAGAAATCAAATCATCTCTTATTAATTTTATTTCTCTTTTAATTTTCTGTAATTCTTTTTTATCTTCAGAATTTTCTGATTTTTCCAATTTTTTTTCTTTAGATCTTAATTTTTCTAAATTTTTAAAACTTTCAAAATCTTTTATTTTCTCTTCAGATTTTTTTACATCTGCCATAGTACATCCTTATTTATTTAAAACAACTATTATTTTATCATCCTCTATGAATAATTGATCAGATAGATACAATATAATTTGTCTTTTAATTTCAAAAATAGCATCATTTTGATTATCTTCTTTAACAAATTTCAAATTTTTAAAATCGACTTTTATATATGATTCTCCAAGTGTAAATGATATATCTACTTTTTCATTACTAGGAATTATTAAGGTAAATATTTCAGATACAACCTGTTGTAAATCTGCAACTTTATCTACATCAAATCCTACTTTATTAGCCAAAGAAGCTGATGATAATCTTAAAAGTTGAGTGTATATAGGATTACTAGGTAATTGAATTTTTATAACATCCATTAGTCCTCCATATTGAACAATTCTGTTAGTTTTGTAATTTTAAATAACTTATAAATATTTCTATTAGCATTTTTTATTGTCAATGTTTTTAGCTTATCCTTTGCCTCCTTATAAACAGTCATTATTACACCAATTCCAGTAGAATCTATATATTTTAGATCCGAAAAATCAAAAACAATATTCTTATCTAATATTTTATACTTATCTAAAATTTCATTTTTAAAATTTTCAACTACATTTATATCTAAGTCTCCTGATAAATGTATTTCAAAATTTTCATTTTCTTTATATTTTGCTTCAAATGCCATAAAATCTCCTATTCAACTTCTTCTATATATTTTGCACATGCAACTATATTTTCTTCATCAGAGCGAACTTTCTTCAATCTTACCCCTTGAGTTGTTCTTCCCATTGTTGAAATATCTTTTACATTTAGTCTAATAATTTCTCCATTTGCAGATACTAAAATTATTTGATCTTCTTGGTTTACTAATTTTGATGCAACTATTTTTCCTGTCTTCGGTGTTAATTTATATGTTTTTACACCTTTACCACCTCTATTTTGTGGACTATAATATTTAATTAACGTCTTTTTACCATAGCCTTTTTCTGAAACTATAAAGATATATTCATTATTATCTATCACACTTAAATCAACGACATTATCACCTTTATTTAGCGAGATTCCCTTTACACCTTGGGCAGTTCTACCCATCGGTCTTACATCTTTAAGGTTAAATATTATTGATTGCCCATTTTCTGTTACCATCAATACATTAGTATCAGCATCTACTTCTCTAGCACCAATTAATTCATCCCCTTCATTTAAGGTTATTGCTATTATACCTGTTGTTCTAATATTATAGAATTCACTAGCTTCTATTCTCTTAATTTTACCTTCTTTTGTGGCTAAAATTATAAATTTATCATCATATTTTTCTTTTACAGGTATTACTGCTGAAACTTTTTCACCTTGTGTTAATTGTAGAATATTTATAATCGCTTGACCTTTTGATTGTCTCTTACCTTCTTTTATTTCAAAGGCTTTTTTCTTAAATACTTTACCTTTATTTGTGAAGAATAAGATATTATCATGAGTACTTGTTACAAATAAGTTTTGAACAAAATCATCTTCTTTTGTTGTCATCCCTGTAACCCCTCTTCCACCTCTATTTTGAACTTTATAGGTATCTGCAGGTAATCGCTTAATATATCCTTGATTTGTCAATGTAATTATAACTTCTTCTTCTTCAATTAAATCTTCTTCATCAACTTCTTCTACATCTCTTTTAATTCTAGTTCTTCTTTCATCAGAATATTTTTCTTTGATTTCTAATAATTCTTCCTTGATTATTCCCATTAAGATGCTTTCATCCGCAAGAATTTCTTTTAATCTCTTGATTGTAGCCAATAATTCATTATATTCTTCTTCTAATTTTTCAACATTAAGACCATTCAATCTCTTTAATTGCATGTCTAATATTGCTTGACCTTGAATATCTGTTAAACCAAATCTCTTTGTAAATTCTTTCTTAATTTCTTCGTCATCATAATTAGATCTTATAATTTTAACTATTTCATCAATATTGTCATAAGCAATTCTCAATCCTTCAACAATATGAGCTCTAGCTTCTGCTTTATCCAAATCAAACTTTGTTCTTCTTGTTACAACTTCTTTTTGATGCTCAATATAATAATGAATTAATTCTTTCAACGTTAATACTTTTGGAACACCATCAACCAATGCAAGATTTATAATGCCGAATGTTGTTGTTAATTGAGTATGCTTGTATAAATTATTTAATACAACATTTGGATTAGCATCTCTTTTAGTTTCGATAACTATTCTCGTACCATTTCTATTAGATTCATCTCTTAAATCAGCAATACCTTCCAATTTTTTATCTCTAACCAGTTCAGCTATTTTCATAATTAATCTAGCTCTATTAACTTGATAAGGAATTTCTGTAACCACTATAATATGTTTACTCTTAAATTCTTCAATATGAGCTTCAGCTCTTAATTTAACTTTTCCTCTACCTGTTTTGTATGCATCAATTATAGGTTTTCTCCCCATAATATTTGCTCCTGTTGGAAAATCAGGACCTTTTATGTGCTTCATTAACCCTTCAACAGTAATATCTTTATCATCAATAAAAGCTACACAACCGTCTATAACCTCTCCTAAATTATGAGGTGCCATATTAGTTGCCATACCTACAGCAATCCCTGCAGAACCGTTAACAAGTAAATTAGGAAATCTTGCAGGCAATACTTTCGGTTCTAATTCTTCTTCATCAAAATTTGGTTGAAAATCAACTGTATCTTTATTTATTTCTCTTAACATCTCCAAAGTAAGCTTTGTCATCCTTACTTCAGTGTAACGTTGAGCAGCAGCACCGTCTCCATCTATAGATCCAAAGTTACCTTGACCATCAACCAAAGGATATCTTGTATTAAAATCTTGAGCTAATCTTACAACTGCATCATAAATTGCTGAATCTCCATGTGGATGAAAACGCCCCATTACTTCCCCTACAAGTCTTGCAGACTTTCTATGAGGTTTATTTGGTGCTAATCCCAATTGATTCATTCCATAAAGTATTCTTCTATGAACTGGCTTTAGACCATCTCTAACATCAGGCAATGCCCTTGAAACAATAACTGACATAGAGTAATCAAGATAAGCTTCTTTCATTTTTGTCTCAATATCTTGAGATATAATATTTGATTTATCAAATTCTGCCATTCTTTACTCCATTCTATGCATCAATATTTTTAGCATATTGTGCATTTTCTTCTATAAATTCTCTTCTTGGTTCAACTTTATCACCCATCAATGTTGTAAATGTATCATCTAAAGTAATTGATTCATTATCAATTTTTACTTGAATTAAAATTCTATTATCAGGATGCATTGTAGTTTCCCATAATTGATCGGCATTCATTTCACCAAGCCCTTTATATCTACTCAACTTGTAATTTTCACCTTTAATTCCCTCTAATACAACTTTCAACTCTTTTTCATCATAAACGTATCGTTCTTTTTTACCTTGAGTTACCTTAAATAATGGTGGTTGTGCAATAAACACATTTCCATTTTCAATTAAAGGTCTCAAATACCTATAAAAGAATGTTAATAACAAGGTATCTATATGAGCTCCATCAACATCAGCATCTGTCATTATGATAATTTTTCCATAACGCAATTTTTTTATATTAAAATCTTCACCGATACCTGTTCCAAAAGCTGTTATTAACGCTTTAATTTCGTCAGAACTTAAAACTTTAGCTACTCTAGCTTTTTCAACATTCATAATTTTACCTTTAATAGGCAAAATAGCTTGAGTTCTATTATCTCTGCCTAACTTTGCCGATCCTCCGGCTGAATCCCCTTCGACTATAAATATTTCATTTTCTGTAATATCTGTAGATTGACACTCTGCTAATTTACCCGGAAGTGTTGTATTTGACAATATTGAATTTTGTTTTCTGGAAATATCTCTAGCTTTCTTTGAGGCTTCTCTAGCTCTTCTTGAGGCTTCACATTTATCAACTATTAATTTTGCAACCTTAGGATTTTCTTCCAAATATGCTGAAAATTTTTCAGTTAAAAATGTATCTACTATTCCTCTCATTTCTGAAGAACCCAATTTAGCTTTTGTTTGTCCTTCAAATTGAGGATTTGACAATTTTACAGCAACAATAGCAGTTATACCTTCTCTGATATCTTCACCTGAAAAATTTTCATCTTTTTCTTTTAACATTTCATATTCTCTAGCATAATTATTTACAGTCTTTGTAAGACCTGATCTGAAACCTGTTAAATGAGTACCACCTTCCCCTGTAAGAACAGTGTTAGCAAAAGATAATATATTTTCAGAATATGCATCAGAATATTGAAATGCTATATCAACTTCTGATCCATCTACCATTCCTTTAAAATGAATAATATCATTATGTAAAGCAGTCTTTTTAGAATTTAAAAATTCTACAAAAGAAGATAATCCTCCTTCTGCTAAAAATATCTTCTTATATGGATTTTCTTCCCTTTCATCTATAAGTGTAATTTTTAATCCTTCATTCAAGAAAGACATTTCTTGAAATCTTTTTTCCAATGTTTTTCTATTAAATTCTATTGTCTCAAAAATAGTATCATCGGGCCAAAATCTTACAGATGTACCTGTTTCTTCAGTAGCCTCATGTTTAACTAATTTTGTGGTTGCATCTCCTCGCTTAAATTCTTGAGTATATCTAAAACCATCCCTTTTAACTTCTGCAACTAATTTATTTGATAATGCGTTTACAACTGAAACCCCTACACCATGTAAACCTCCTGAAAATGCATATGCTTCAGAGTCAAATTTACCACCAGCATGAAGAATTGTTAATACTGTTTCCAACGTTGATTTTCCTGTTGTAGCATGTTTTTTTACAGGAATACCTGATCCATTATCTTTAACTTCACAAGATCCGTCCTTATGAATTTTTATTTCAATAGCATCCGCTCTTCCTGCCAACGCTTCATCAACAGAGTTATCTACAACTTCGTATACTAAATGATGTAGACCTCTTTCATCAGTAGAACCAATATACATACCCGGTCTTACACGAACTGCTTCAAGTCCCTCTAAAACCCTGATGTTTTGTTCACCATAATTTGTATTTTTTGCCATTCTATTTCCTTTCATTGATAACTTTACCATCTACGATTTTATAAATATTATCATTTAGATTACTCAAATCTATATTTAGTAAAGTATTTGTAGTAATTATGTTTTGATATTTTTTAGACTTTTCAACCAATAATGAAGCTCTCACATTATCAAGTTCTGAAAAAACATCATCCCATAAAAGTATTGGTTTTGTCTTTGTGATAGTTTCTATTAATTTTGCTTCAGCTAATTTTAATGATAACATTATTGTTCTTTGCTGTCCTTGTGAACCATAAATTTTAGCATCTTTTCCATTTATATTAAAAACTAAATCATCTTTATGTGGACCGATAATACTTGAAAATCTATTTATCTCTTTTTCTGTATTTTCTATAATATTTTTCTGATAATTTTTTTGAATAATTTCAAGATTCGAAAATTTTTCTGAATAATTATTTATATATTCTATATCTAATTCTTCCTTACCTGAACTTAATTCCTTATGAAACTCTTTAGCATATTCTCTCAATATTTCTAAATATTTATATCTATATATAGCTATCTTTGAACCATATTCAACTAACTTTTGATTATATGTATTTAAAAGTTGATTAAAATATTTTGTTTTACTATTTTTTAATAATTCATTTTTTTGACTCCTAATCTTATTATAATTATAAAGGTAGGTTTTATAACTTATATCATTGTTTGAAATAATATCATCTATAAATCTTCTTCTCATATGAGGAGTCTCTTTAACTATTAAAATTTCTTCGGGTGAAAATATTACAACTCCAAATTGACTTTTTAATTCACCCAGATTATTTATCTCTACTTCATTTATTCTTATTTTTTTCTTTTCTCTCTTAGATAGCTTTATCTCTACAATTTTCTTTTTATCATTATTTAATATTTTAGCTCTTAAATACAACTGATCTTTATTAAAATTTATTAATTCATTTTCTTTAAGATTTTTAAAACTATATCCCCTTGCACAAATATATATGGCTTCAAGTAAATTAGTCTTTCCTTGAGCATTCTTACCTACTAAAATATTTGTGTTATCATGAAAAATTATTGTTTCATCTTCATAATTTCTATGGTTGATAAGTCTTAATTCTTTAATTATCATTATTCCTCTATTTCAATAGTATAATCTAAAACTTCTACTACATCCCCAACTCTAATTTTTTTTCCTCTTTGTGTACAAATCTCACCATTAAATTTTACATTACCATCAATTATTAATTCTTTTGCTTCTCCACCAGTTTGAACTACTGATACATATTTCAATAACTGATCTAATTTTATAAATTCTGTTTTAATTTTTACTTTTTTATTCATAATTCCTCTTATTGTGAAAGTCTTACAGGTAAAACTAAATATAGATAGTTATCATCTTCATCTACCGGATAAATAGTCATTGGTGAAAGTGGTGTAGTTAAATGAAGTACAACTTCGTCAGAATCCATTTCTTTTAATCCATCTGTAAGATATTTAGTGTTAAATGCAATTCTAATATTTTCACCATCTTGTTTTCCATAAATTTTTTCATCTAATTTACCTAATTCAGAATTTGAATTTATACTTATCTCACCATCCACGAATTCTAATTTTGTTAAACTTGCATTCGATCCAGTAGATAATAATTGAGCTCTTTCAAGAGCATTAACTAAATCATTTCTATTTACAACAACCTTAGTATTAAATGAATTATTTAAAATTTTATTATAATCTATATATGGTTTGTCTATAAGTCTTGTAAATATTTTTGTATTTCCATTTATAAAAGCAATATGACCTTTCATAAATACCACATCTGTGGACGTATCATCTAAAATTTTTGATAATTCATTAAATCCCTTTTTAGGAATAATACAAGAAAATTCTTCATTTGATGTAAAGTCATATTTTTTTATTGCCATTCTATACCCATCAAGACCAACAAATTTTAAACTATTATCTTTTAATTCAAATAATAATCCTGTTAATGCTAATCTTGTTTCATCAATAGATGTAGCAAATTTAGTTTCTCTTATAGCTGTTAATAAATCATCATTATCTATCGTTAGACTTACTTTTTCTTCAATTTCTGGTAAAGATGGAAAATCTGAAGATGACTGACATGAAATATTAAATATTGATTTTTGACATTTTATATTTACATTATCATCTTCTATTGTAATTTGAATAATATCATTAGGCATTTTTCTTATAATATTACCTATAATATTTGATTTAATTACAGCTGCTCCTTCTTCTATAACTTCACAGCTAACTTTAGTTTCTATAGAAATTTCTAAATCAGTGGAAGATAAAATTAATTTATTATTTTCAGCTTTAAATAAAATTCCTTCTAAAATTTGAATAGTTGATTTATTTGAAATAGCTTTTTGAGCTATAGAAATATGTTTATCTAAATCAACTTTGTTAATGTTAAATTTCATTTTCACTCCTATTATATATATTTTAAATTTAGTAATAATAGTAGTAGGGACAGTTGATAAGTGGATAAGTCGTTAAAATGTTAAAATTAAACAATTTATAAGATTTTATATCCATGTGGATAAGTTATGAAAAATAATTTAGTTATCCTAAGTTTTCAACATTATTCACTTTTTAATTTAGCAATAATATCCTCTACTTCTTTTTTTACATTCCTATCAGTTTCAATTAAATGCTTTATCTTGTCATCTCCATGCATAATTGTTGTGTGATCTCTATTAAAAGAGTCAGCAACTTTCACTAAAGAAATATTTGTTAATTTTCTTGATAAATGCATTGCTATCTGTCTTGGAATAGATATAGTTTTTTGCCTATTTTGTTTAATTAAATCATCAGTTTTCAAATTATAATAATCTGCAACCGCAATTTTTATACTTTCTAACGTTATTGGTTTTTGTTTTTTTTCTTCAATAGCAAGAGCTGTCTTTGCTATATCTAAAAATTCATTATCATCAATATTGTGGTCAGATTTTTTACAAATTATTTTGTAATATGCCATAACTTTAAGGATAGCACCTTCTATATTTCTAATGTTTGAAGTGACATTTTCAGCAATAAATTCTATTACATTATTAGGAACTTCGTATTTATCCATATTTATTTTGTGTTTTATAATAGCAACTCTGGTTTCGAAATCCGGCTTTTGAATGTCTGCAATCATTCCGCCACTAAATCTTGTAACAAGCCTATCTTCTAAGCCTTTAATTTCTTCAGGCCTTTTATCTGATGTAAATATAATTTGTTTATTAGCTTGTTGCAGAGAATTAAAAGTATGAAAAATTTCTTCTTGAGTACTTTCTTTTCCTGAAATGAATTGAATATCATCAATCATTAAAACATCACAGTTTCTATATTTTTCTCTAAAAATTTGAGAATTTGTAACTGAATTTTTGTTATCTGTAATAGTTGAAATAAATTCATTTACAAAATTTTCACTTGTAGTATAGATAACTTTTTTATCAGGATTCTTTTCTAATATTTTATGTCCAATAGCTTGCATTAAGTGAGTTTTACCTAAACCGGAACTACCATAAATGAAGAATGGATTATATACAGTCCCGGGATTTTCTGCAACACTTATAGCAATAGCTAACGCTAAATCATTAGATTTTCCTCTTACAAAATTAGCAAAAGTATTTTTTTTATCCAAGTTATCAACATAAGAGTAATTTAATGGAGTAGTTGTATTTACTTTTTTGTTAAGTTCATCTAATGGCTCTGATAAATCGAATTTTTTCTGACCTTCTATTTGAGTATTTTTTAATTTACTTGAATTTTTGATTTGTTTAAATAAATCATCTTTAGTATCCAATAAAACTAAATTAATATATTCATTATAATATTTAGATAATTTATCTTCTATAGATTTTTTATATTTGTCATTAACTATTTTTAATATAAATGTAACTGAAGAATATATATAAACAGTAGATTCAAATTTTTTTAAGGGAATTAATGGTTTTATCCAAGTATTATAATGAACCTCAACCATTTCAAGAAAAAGTTCTTCTTGTATTTTTTCCCATATTTGATTTAAATTATCCATTTTACCTCCTTTATTTTAAAGTTATAAACATAGTTATCAACATTACAAATTAAGTAAAATGAACAATCACAATAATTAACAAATAAGTTATCCACTTAAAAGCATAATTTGTTGAAAACTTTTTATATAGTATAAAATTTATTGAATTTGGTTGTTTTTTACAAAAAAAAATTAAAATTATAAACATTTAATCCACAAATGTGTATAACTTTCATTTTTTTGTTAATAACTTGTAGACATTCTTAACTAATTATATCAATTATTATTAAAAAATACAAAATTTTAAAAGTTATCAACAAATGTGGAAAAAATAATTTACTGTTTATTTTAATATAGGTATTATCTAAGTTTTAGATAAATTAAAATTATTATATTTATTTTTTTGTTGCAATAAATAAAAAAATTTTGATATAATATATGCGTGAAAAAATGAAAACGTTAACCATTAAAATTTATTTTTATATTTGAAAAATATAGGTAATATAAAGATTTTTTCACAAAAATTTAAGGAAAGGGGGTTTTTGCAAAAATGAATTTTTCATTTTTGTTTAATTTAATGGATATTATTTTTAAGTGATAGTATAATTTTAGATTTATTTTTAATAATTAAATTTAAGATTAGTGAACAATTTCACTTTAAAAACAATTACATAGTAGTGAATTTAGGAGGAAAAATTTGAAAAAAAAGATTTATATATTAGCACTTATTGTAACACTTTTATCTTCTGTTTACACATCAAAAGCAGAAGCTATAGTTACTTTTACGGATTCCGATTTATCAAGATATTATTATGATGATGTTGAAAAAAGAAAAGCTACAGTGTCTATAAATGTTGATGGTATTGTAGAAAGTACCGGACAAAAAATATTAATTAGGGGGACAACTCATATATTATCTGCCCCCTTTGATAAAGTTACAAAAAAAGAATTATTAGATTCAATTAGACATCAAATGACAGAATTACAATTAGATTATAAATATGAACTTTTAGATTTTGCATCTGATGCTAAGTTGTATAATAATGGAGAACTTTTGTTTTCTGTAGGTGATGATGAAGGTACAGTTAGATTAAAAGGCGATATCAGAAAATACCAATTGAATGGACATGTAATTTTAAGAGAAAAAAAAGAACCTGAATTAAAAAATCCTGCTAATTTTGCACAAATAAATTATAAAGTTAAGTTTGCTAGATTGGGTAATTTTATTGGAAGACCTTTAGAAACTATTCAACTTGAATCTGTACCAATATCAATAGGACAAAAAATAAATTCACAACAACTTAGAAATTTAGCCGAAGAAATTTTAGCTAAAAAATATCCAACGATGCAAATAAGGGGTGAAGTTGAAACAATAATAACTCACAATAGTAACGGTGATTTTCAAAAATATTTTTCTGAAGTTGGAGATTTTAGCTATACAATAGCTCCTAGAAATAGAATTATAAAAACAAATTCTAAATCAGGCTTTGAAGAAGAATTTACAAGTATTGATGAAATTTATCAAGTATACTATGTAGATTTTATGGAGAAATAATTTTAAATTTTAATATTTTACATACTTACCCTTTTTGCTGAATTATCAGCAAAAAGGGTATTTTAATAAAAAAAAATTATAAAAAAATCTTTTAAGTTTTTCTTTTCTGACGGTTTAAGAATTGGTTGTTTATTTTTGTCATCTTTAATTTTTTTTATTTTTAAGTGTTAAATTTCTGGAAAAAATTGAAAATATGTATTTATTAATATATAGTATATATGATAATGGATTAAATTTTTTGAATGATATTTTATTTATTATTTAATTAGGAGAGACAAATGAAGAAAGTAATTAGTATTGTAAAAGAAAATTTAGATTTCAATTCTTCAAAAACTTTAAAAGAATCTGTTTATGAAGCCTTTAGAAAAAGTATAGTTTTAGGATTTATTCCGGCTGGAACTCGTATTAATGAAAATGAGTGTTCAGAATTGTTGAATTTATCAAGAACTCCAATCAGATATGCTATGAATCAACTTACAAGTGAGAATTTAGTCACAAGGGTGCCTAAAATAGGTATAATTGTAAAAGGAATAAGTATCAAAGATGCTCATGAAATATATGAAATACGTAAATGGTTAGATACACTGGCATCCATAAAGGCAATGGAAAAAATGACAGAGGAAGATTTTGATGAGATGAAAAAAATAATAGATGAAGCCTATTATTATGATGAATTAGAAGAAATAGATAAAGTTATTAAAAATTTTAAGAAATTCAATGATTTTATTTATAGAAAAAGTGATATGAAAAGATTAACGGCTATAGTTAATCAATTTAAGACTTATTTTAAATATTTTAGAGAAATTTCTCTTTTATCTGATCAAAGAAGAAAAGAAGCAATTTTTGAACATTCTATGATTTACAGAGGAATGAAAAATAGAGATATAAATCAGATTACATTAATAACTCATGAACATCTACAGCATTCTCAAGAATTTGTTATTTCGGAAATGGAGAAAAACCACATTGAATAAAAAGTTAAAAAAAATAGCTTCACTGGCAACAAGATCAATTTTATATGAAGTTGTAATTTCTCCTAAACCCGGATTAGTTGACAGATTTGATAATGGATCACATAGTGATATGAACATTTATCATTTTATCAATAGTGCATTTTCACTTCAAAATCATTTTGAAAATTATTTAAAAATAGGGTATGAGAATAATTCACAAGATATAAATAATTTATTTGATAAATTACGTAAAGAGGGAGTATTAGCTGAAAAAAGTATGTTTGAGGCAACTGATAATGTAAATACTCATAAAGGATTAAATTTTGCATTTGCCTTAATCTTAGGAGCTATTGGTTATTATTTAAAATTAAATCATAATTCAAAATATATAGATTTTGATGTGGTTTTTCAAGTAGTAAAAAATATGTCTAAGAATTTGATAGAAAAAGATTTTTCAGATATTAATGAGTCAAACGCTAAAAGTTATGGAGAAAAATTGTATGTTAAATATGGAATATTAGGACCTAGAGGTGAAGCTGCCGGTGGATATGCTTTTATATTGGATAAAATATTGCCTTATATACAAAAAAGAAAAAATGAAGAATATGATCACGAAAAAATATTTTTAGAAGTTTTAATATTATTGATGACAAAAGTAGAAGATGGAAATTTGATTCATAGAGGTGGTATTGGAGAATGGAGAAAAGTTAAATTAGAAGCTGAAAAATTGTATGAAAAAATTCTTAAAGGAGAAGATATAAGAATATTATTGAATAAGTATAATAAAGTGTTGATAGAAAGAAATTTAAGTCCGGGAGGGGCGGCAGATTTGTTATGTATAAGTATATTTTTAAATGATTTAAGTCTTTTGTCTTTATAGAAAAATAAATCGATAAATTTTCGATGATTTTTGACTTTTTTTTGCAGTTAACCACAATTAGAAAGAAATGTCAAAAATTGCAATTCGATCTGTAAATTACAGGGTGTCTAAGTTTAAGTTATTTAAAAAATCATGGGAGTGCTATAAAATGATTTTTTTAGTTATTTTGCAACAGACCATGATTTTTAAATAATAATTAATGATGTATAACATTTTGTAACTGTTGTATTTTTGATATGATTTCTTTGCCCTGTTTTGAAATTAAAAAGTCATAGGTAGTTTTAGGTACAAATTCTTTTATTTTTTCTATATAATTATTTCGCAAGAGTTCTCTTACTTTTGAAGCAGAAATAAAATCTTCATTATTTTCAATTCTAGGAACTTCTATAACTTCAATTCCGGCACTATTAAGAATATTATTTAAGCTTTTGTTATATTCTTTTGTAGTGCAACTAAGGGGTTCTGTTCCAACATATCGTTTATTTATTTTTAGATGATTTGCGATTTTTTTAAAAATATGACTATCAAGATTAGCTTGACTTGAAATCGCTTCTCTAGAATCTTTTTGAAAGTAACTTGGAAAAGTAGAAGAACTAATTAAATATGGACCTGTGCTGTGAATTATAATATTAGAAAGATGAGATATACCTTTTTCTATTAACATTTTTCTTATCTTATAAGGAAAAACACTAGCATCTTCTTCAACAATAAATAGATGAACTATATCATTTTCTTTTGAAGCTTTTTCAATTAAATATTGATGTCCAATAGTGAAAGGATTGCAATTCATAACTAAGGAAGCTATTGATTGATTTTTAGTTAAATCTGAAGTTTCCAAGCTTTTTAAAAAATTATTAAATCCATTTTTTTTATTTTCTAAAAAAACAATTTGATTTTTAATATATTCTATTTCAAAAAAACCTAAATCAACAAATATATCACGAAAATGAGATTTTGTATAAATAAAAATGTGATAATTTCCTCGTGAATATTGTTCATTAATTAAGTGAGAAATTAATTTGTTTATAAATCCCATACCTTGATAAAATTTATCAACAGCAAGACATCGTAAAGTGTTTTTATAGCAGGATCCCGTAGCTATTAATTTATCATCATTATCAAAAATACCACAAGTATAGTCTAGATTCTTATCTAATCTAATGTTTTCTTTTTCTAAAAGTTGAATAACTTTTTCATATTTTCTTTTATTCGATTTATTTATTATTTTAATATAGTAATCATTATAATCCATTTTAATTCTCCGATTGATATTAATAATATATTGATTTATTAGACATTTTACATTATATATATGTGATTGTAAAATTTAGTTTTAAATATTTTAATACGCTGTCAGAAAATATTTAAATTTTAATAAAAAAATACAATAAAAAACCAAGAAATCCTTTTTATTAAATTAATTTTAGCTTATAATGACGTTGAGTTGGTAATTGTAAAATGTAAGAGAGGTGATAATATGGAAATTACAAAAACCGCAGTGGCAGGTACTGTTGAATCCAGTGATATTATGATTACAGTATCTCCAAATGAAGAAAAAAAGATAGTTATTAATTTGGATTCAAGTGTTGAAAAACAATATGGAGTTCAAATAAGAGAACTTATAAAAAAAACTTTGGATAATCTTGGAATTAAATCAGTTACAGTAGATGCAATAGATAAAGGTGCTTTAGATTGCACCATCCAAGCAAGAACTATCACAGCTGTAAATCGTGCACTAGATGTAAAAAAATATAATTGGAAGGAGATAGATACATGGAACGTTTAAGAAGAACTATGATGTTTCTTCCGGGCTCAAATGTTGCTATGCTAAGAGATGCTGCTCTTTATGGTGCAGATTCTATAATGTTTGACTTAGAAGATTCCGTATCATTAAAAGAAAAAGATTCTGCTAGAGTATTAGTACATTTTGCATTAAAAACATTTGATTACTCAAGTGTAGAGACAGTAGTGAGAATTAATTCTCTAGAAGCAGGTGGGGATCTTGATATTGAAGCAGCAGTGCTTGGTGGGGTTGACGTAATTCGTTTACCTAAAACAGAAAGAGCTCAAGATATTATAGATGTTGAAGAAGTAATAAGAAAAGTTGAAGAAGAAAATAACATTGAAGTAGGAACTACTAAAATGATGGCTGCAATTGAATCAGCAGAAGGAGTCCTAAACGCCAGAGATATAGCTAGAGCAAGTAAAAGATTGATAGGTATAGCTTTGGGTGCTGAAGATTATGTTACAAATATGAAAACAAGAAGATATCCTGACGGTCAGGAATTATTTTTTGCTCGTAGTATGATTTTACATGCTGCTCGTGCAGAAGGAATTGCTGCAATCGATACGGTTTATTCTAATGTTGAAAATACAGAAGGGTTCTTGAAAGAAGTATCATTAATCAAACAATTAGGTTTTGATGGAAAATCAGTTATAAATCCAAGACAAATTCCTTTAGTTAACCAAGTTTATACTCCGACTGAAAAAGAAATTGATAATGCTATTGATGTTATTAATGGTATACGAGAAGCTGAGGCTAAAGGTTCAGGAGTTATTTCGGTTAATGGCAAAATGGTTGACAAACCTATAGTTGAACGTGCGTATAGAGTTTTATCTTTAGCAAAAGCAGCTGGAATCATAAAAGAGGGGGATTATTAATATGGTAATGAATAAATTAGGTAGAAATATTTCTAATGATTATGTAAATAAAAATGGCATATATGAAGGAGAAACTGAAAATATTAGACCATTTATTGAATCTAATCGCCAAATAAATCCCGTTATTCCAGGTAAAACAAAATTAGTAGATTCTATTAGAGATGCTATTAAAAAAACAGGTCTAAAGGATGGAATGACAATATCTTTTCATCATCATTTCCGTGAAGGAGATTATATATTAAACATGGTTATGGAAGAAATTGCAAATTTGGGGATAAAAAATATTTCAATAGCACCTTCTTCAATAGCAAATGTACATGAACCTTTAATTGAGCATATAAAAAATGGAGTTGTAACAAATATAACGTCTTCCGGTTTGCGTGATAAATTGGGTGCTGCTATATCATCTGGTATCATGGAAAATCCCGTAGTTATTAGATCTCATGGTGGTAGAGCAAGAGCTATTGTTTCAGGAGATATACATATTGATGTTGCTTTTTTAGGAGCACCAAGCTCAGATGAATATGGTAATGTAAATGGTACTGTAGGTAAGGCACCATGCGGTTCATTAGGCTATGCAAAGGTAGATGCAAGATACGCAGATAAAGTTGTAGTAATAACAGATACTTTGGTAAATTATCCGAACACTCCAATAAGTATTCCACAACATTATGTTGACTATGTGGTTGTCGTTGATAAAATAGGCGATCCTAAGGGTATCGCTAAAGGTGCTACACGTTATACTAAAAATCCGAAAGAATTATTAATTGCAGAATATGCGGCTAAAGTAATTACAAAGTCTCAATATTACAAAGATGGATTTTCTTTCCAAACAGGGACAGGCGGAGCTTCATTAGCAGTAACGAGATTTTTACGTGAATCTATGATAAAGGATAGTGTAAAAGCATCATTTGTTTTAGGTGGAATTACTAATGCAATGGTTGAATTATTGGAAGAAGGCTTAGTTGCAAAAATATTAGATGTTCAGGATTTTGATTCTTATTCAGGAGAATCAATGGGTAGAAATTTTAATCATTATGAAATAGATGCTGATTTATATGCTTCCCCTTTTAATAAAGGAGCTGTTGTAAATATGCTGGATGTGTGTATTTTATCTGCATTGGAAGTTGATACTAAATTTAACGTAAATGTATTGACCGGTTCAGACGGTGTAATAAGAGGTGCTTCTGGAGGACACTCCGATACAGCATTTGCATCGAAGATGTCATTGGTAATAAGTCCGTTAATAAGAGGAAGAATACCTACAATAGTTGACGAGGTTAATACTATAATTACACCGGGTTCTTCTGTTGATGTTATTGTTACAGAAATAGGAATAGCAATTAATCCAAATAGAAAAGATCTTATAGAAAGTCTAAAGGATATTAGTGTTCCGATATATACAATTGAAGAATTAAAGGAAAAGGCTTATAGTATAGTTGGAAAGCCAAAGGCAATTAAATATGGAGAAAAAACAGTTGCTTTAGTTGAATATAGAGACGGAACTATTATTGATACGGTAAAAAATGTCGATTAATAAAGTATTTGATGGTATACCTGTTTCGCTTGGAGAAATTCTTGATGCTAGAGAAAAAAGACAAAAATTCCAATATGAATTGATGACACAGTATCCAGAATACAGCTTATTATCAATAACATTAAATATACCCGGTGAAATTAAAAATTCTAAATTTTTAGTAAATTTTTTCAATACAGAGATAAATATTATATTAGACTTATTTAAAAATATAATTATTCAAAAGGTTATTTTAAATAAATCTACAGGAAATGAAGCATATATAATATTAAAAATTGATCCTCTGGTACTAAAAAAGAAATTAATAGAATTTGAAGAATCAAATAAAAAAAGAAGAATTTTAGATTTAGATGTGTTATTTTTGAAAAATGAGATGGTAAATGTGGTTAGTAGGAAAGATTTTAATTTGCCATCCAGAAAATGTATAATTTGTGAAGAAAATGCTAAAAAATGTGGAAGATCTAGAAAGCACACAGTTGAAGAAATGCAAGAAAAAATTTCTAAATTAATAAATTCATAAAATTGTATAAAAAATATAAAAAAAATAATAAAGAAGGTAAAATATGAAAAAAATAAAATTATTTGGTCTTGATATACCAACGTTTGGACTTATTGCATTAGTTATTATAGCTGCTATGTATTTGGGCGTTTTATCTAAGGACCTTGCTGGTGGACTAGCAATTATGTTTGTTATAGGAACTATTTTTAACGAAATAGGAGAACGTATCCCTATTTGGAATAAATATGTAGGAGGAGGATTAGTTTTAGCATTTTTAGGGACAGCATTATTAGTTCAATTTAATATAATACCTAAAGATTATGTGAAATTGATTGATTCTGTTAATAGTAAACCTATGGGATTGTTGAATTTATTTATTATAGCATTAATTACAGGTTCCATTTTGGGATTAAATCGTAAATTAATGATTAAATCATTTGCTGGGTATATACCTGCTATTTTAGGAGGATTAGTAGGAGCAGCAGTATTGGGAATATTAGTCGGATTAATATTTAATATAACTCCTGTTGATATTGTTATTAAATATGTATTACCTGTTATGGGTGGAGGAAACGGAGCCGGAGCGGTACCGTTATCTCAAATATATGAGCGTGTAACCGGCGATGCTGCAGCAAATTATTATAGTTTTGCTATTGCGATTTTAACAATAGCAAATATATTTGCTATTATAGCCGGAGGGGTATTAAACTCTATAGGTAATAAAAAGACAAGTTTGACAGGGGATAAAAACAGTTTAATTAAAAGCGATAAAGAAATTGTAGTTGAAGAGGAAAAATTCAAGATAGGTATTAAAGAATATGCTGGAGCAGTTTTATTAGGTTTGGCATTTTACCAAGGAGGCAAAATATTATCTAAATTGTGGGATGGATATATTTTACCATCAGTTCCAATTCATCAATTTGCTTTTATGATAGTATTAGTAGCTTTAGCGAATGTTATGGGAGTTATACCTGATAAACTTAGAGTTGCAGCAAAAGATGTGCAATCATTCTTTACAAAGAATTTAGTATTAGTAATTATGGTAGGGGTAGGTATATCAACAAAATTAAATGAATTAATATCTGCTATAACTTTAGCTAATGTTGTAATTGCTTTAGCTATAGTAATAGGTGCTATATTTGGTTCAGCTATAGTAGGAAAATTAGTTGGATTCTACCCAATAGATACAGCTGTAACTGCTGGTTTATGTATGGCAAATCGTGGAGGCTCCGGTGATATTGCAGTATTAGGAGCTGCTGATCGTATGGGATTGATTTCTTATGCTCAATTATCTTCACGTCTAGGTGGAGGAATGGTATTAGTTATTGCCTCAATAATGTTTGGGTTATTCTTTTAATTAATAATCTTAAATAATATAATATTGAAGCGTTACAATTGATAAGATAGAGTGTCGGTGCTTTAATTTGAACACTGACACTTTTTATTATTAAAGGAATTAAAGGAGTAAAAAATGGATAAAAAAAATTCAGTTAAAGTTACTGAAACGGTTTTGAGAGATGCTCATCAAAGTTTAATGGCGACACGTATGCCATTTTCTGACATGGAGCCTATATTACCGGTTTTGGATCAAGTAGGATATGCATCCTTGGAATGTTGGGGTGGTGCAACATTTGATGCATGTATAAGGTATTTAAATGAAAATCCATGGGAAAGATTAAGAAAGATTAAGAAATTAGTACCTAATACACCACTACAAATGTTGTTACGAGGACAAAATTTACTTGGATATCGTCATTATGCTGATGATGTAGTAGAGAAGTTTATAGAAAGAGCGGCTATTAATGGAATAGATATTTTTAGGATTTTTGATGCACTAAATGATATTAGAAATCTTAAGAAATCTATGGAGGTAGTTCAAAAATATGGTAAAGAAGCTCAAATAGCTATTGCATACACCACCAGCCCTGTTCATACTATTGAATATTATGTTGAATTATCAAAGGAAATTCAAAATATGGGAGCAGACAGTATTTGTGTAAAAGATATGGCAGGGGTATTAACGCCTGAAGAAGGATATAATTTAGTAAAAGCGTTAAAAAAAGAAATTAAATTACCTATAGTAGTTCATACTCATGCAACTAGTGGACTATCTCAAATAACCTTAAGTAAAGTTGTAGAAGCTGGAGCTGATCGTGTTGATACAGCAATTTCACCTTTAAGTGAAGGCACAAGTCAACCAGCAACAGAAGCAATGATGATTAGCTTTGAAGAATCCGGTTATTTAACAGGACTTAATAAAGAAAAGTTAGGAGAAGTAGCCGAATATTTTAGAAAATTACGAGATAAATATATAAGAGAAGGGCTAATAGATCCAAAAATGCTGATGCCGGATCCCAGAGCACTTATTTATCAGGTACCTGGTGGTATGCTTTCTAACATGTATTCACAATTAAAAGGGTTAGGACTTGAATCAAAGTATGAAGAAGTTTTAGCGGAAGTTCCAAAAGTACGTAAAGATTTCGGGTATCCCCCACTTGTTACACCATTAAGTCAAATGGTAGGGACTCAAGCTACTATGAATATAGTTACCGGTGAAAGATACAAGATGGTTTCTAAAGAAGTTAAGGATTATTTAAAAGGTAAATATGGGAAATTTCCTGTTCCAGTAGAAGAATCGTTTAGAAAAAGTTTAGTGGGAGAAGAAGATATTATAAGTCATAGACCTGCAGATGATTTAGAAAATGAATTTACAAAGTTAAATAATGAAATTGGAGAATTATCAAAAAATGATGAAGATACTTTGATATATGCATTATTTCCGGAAGTAGGGAAAAATTTCTTAAATAATTATTATAATCCTAAACCAGATATAATAAAAATAAAAGCATATTTTTAAGAAAGGGGTCATACGTGCATTATTCATTTTTAGAAGTATTAAATTTGACAATCTCAGCTATTGTTATTGTTGGAATAGTTTTAATGTCTATAATGGTATCTATTAATATAATAGGAATCATAATAAACAGTTTTTCAAACAAGGCTATCGAAAAAAATAATGAAAAAATCGAAAAATTACATTTAAATATAAAAAAAGAAAAGACATTAAATGAAATATTTGAAGAAGATGCTAAAGCTAAAATAGCAGCTTTAGTGGCATTAGCATATGCCAGTGAAGATAAGCCGGATAGAAAATTTGAAATAAAATCTGTAAAAAAATATAAGGGATGAGGTGTAAAATGAAAAGATATGAAGTTACAGTAAATGGTGAAATTTATGAGGTTAGTTTAAGAGAACTTAAAGATAATGAAAAAGTTTCTATAACAAACAATTTAGAAGAGAATACTTCTAAAAAAGTAAATAAAAGTAATAACTCTGACGGTTTCACAGTAAAATCCCCTATGGGTGGAGTTATAGTTTCTATAAAAGTTAAAGAAAATCAAACAGTTAAATCGGGAGATACATTATTTATTTTAGGGGCAATGAAAATGGAAACAGAGATAACAGCTCCACAAGATGGTATAGTAAAATCAATATTGGTAAATGAATCTCAAGAAGTAGAATCAAATCAAGAATTAATTATAATTTAGGAGGGGTACTTTGTTAAAAATTATAGGAGAATTGATATCTAGTTCAGGATTTGCAGCTATGACAATTCAAAATTTTATTATGATTGTATTAGCTTGCTCATTTCTGTATTTAGGTATAAAAAAACAATATGAACCATATTTAATGGTGCCAATTGCTTTTGGAATGTTGCTTGCCAATTTACCTTTATCTGGAGTTATGTCAAAAGCAACAGGTAGTGATCCTGCAGGATTAATTTATTATTTATATCAAGGTACAAAATTAGGAATTTATCCACCTTTAATATTTTTATGTTTAGGGATTTCTACCGATTTTGGTCCGTTAATCGCTAATCCAAAAACTTTATTGTTAGGTGGGGCAGCACAACTAGGTATATTTTCAGCCTTCTTTATAGCTATTCTTTTCGGTATGACACCAGAAGAAGCAGCATCTATCGGAATAATAGGAGGAGCTGATGGTCCGACTGCGATTTTTACAACTACACGTTTAGCACCTCATTTATTATCTGCAATTGCTATTGCTGCATATTCTTATATGGCATTAGTTCCGGTTATTCAACCACCAATCATTAGAATTCTTACAACTAAAAAAGAGCGTCAGGTAGTTATGAAAGAGCAACGTAAAGTTTCACAAACAGAAAAAATTGTTTTTCCAATTGTAGTTACTATATTGGTAAGTCTTATAGTTCCAAGTGCAACTACTTTAGTTGGAATGTTAATGTTAGGTAATTTATTAAGAGAAATTAAAATAGTACCATTATTAACTACAGCTTTATCTAATTCTATGATGTATATCATTACTATTTTATTAGGTGTTTCAGTTGGGGCTACAGCTAAAGGAGAAATTTTCTTATCTCCATCAACTATTTTAATAATAGGCTTAGGCTTAGTAGCTTTTTCAATAGGAACAGCTTCAGGAGTATTACTAGGCAAATTAATGTATCGTCTATCCGGAGGTAAAATAAATCCAATGATTGGAGCAGCAGGTGTATCAGCGGTACCAATGGCAGCTAGAGTTGTTCACAAGGAAGGACAATTAGAAAATCCTTCAAACTTTTTATTAATGCATGCAATGGGGCCAAATGTTGCTGGAGTTATAGGTTCAGCAGTTGTTGCCGGAGTTTTATTGGCAATGTTTGCTTAATATATTTGGTAAAAAGTTTAAAATTTTGAAAGAGAGTTAATATGTTGAAAAATAATAATACTAAAATTATGGTTACAGTTGCCTTATTTGTTGCTTTAATAGCAATAGGAGCATTTATGAGTATACCGGTTGGCCCGGTATCAATAACATTACAAACATTATTTGTAATGTTATCCGGATTTTTTTTAGGGAAAAAAGCATATCTTGCAAGTATAGTTTATGTATTTATGGGGTTAATGGGATTACCTATATTTTCAGGATTTAGAGGTGGATTATCAAGTATATATATGCCAAGTTTTGGTTTTTTAATAGGAATGATATTTTCCGCTTTATATATAAGCATTATGTTTGAAAAAGTTAAAAATATTAATTTTTTAAAATCTTTAATAATTTTTATTACATCCGTTTTAATTATTTATTTATTTGGAATACCATATATGTCTTATATTTTAAACATATATTTAGGAAAGGCAATGAGCCTTTCAAAAATATTAAGGGTAGGCATGTTAGTTTTTATACCTGGAGATTTATTAAAGTGTATAGTTGCGGCTAATATTATATCTAGAAATCATATTGAGAGATTTAGAATTAAATAAAAAATTAGAAAAGAGCTGTTGCAAAATAACTAAAAAATTATTTTGCAACAGCTACCTATTTTTTGTAAGGATCTTTAATTTTATATAAATTATAAGAAAAAGACTTTATATTTTCATTTAACAAAAGGTTTAATGATAAGTCTTCATTTATGGATAAAAGTTTACCAAAATATGTTTCCTTATTTGAAACTAAGGTTATATTAGTATTTTTTAAATATAAGCATTCATTATAGTTATTAGTTATATTAGAAATACTAAAGTCGTTTTCTAAAGATTTAATAGAAGGAATAATTTCATTTATTATCTTTTTTGACTCGTTTTCATAATTTGTTAAAGAAAGACTTATATAATTATCATTCAATTCTTCATTTAGTTTAATATTATTTAATAAGTTTAAACCAATTCCTATTACGCTATATTCTAATTTATTATCTTTTGAAAAAATATTTTCTATAAGAATACCACCTAATTTTTTTTCATCTAAAATTATATCATTAAGCCATTTTAATTTAATATTTTTATTATAGAGTTTATCTAAAATATTTTTTATTTCTAAAGCAGTCCTTATACTCAAATATTTAAGTTTCTCAATATCGTATTTTGGTTTTATAGCTATACTAATATATAAACCTCCAGGAGGAGATATAAATTTATTATCTTTTTGTCCCCTACCTTTAGTTTGTTCTTTGGCAATAACGATTTTGTAGTTACTATTTTCAATCAAATATCTTTTTAGCTGATCGTTTGTTGAATCAATTGTTTCAAATACTATTATTTCATTATCTATTCTATCCATTTTTTATATTCCTTGATGTTATTATATATAAACTATATATAGATTTAATTGAAAAATAAATATATATAAATAATATCATATAATTTGTTATAAAATATATATAATTTTATAATGAATTCGTATATCATAAATTACACAAGAATATAAATTATAGAAATAATGTCATATATTCGTAAATTTAAGAATAAACTTTGTATTATATAAATTAGTTAAAATTTGTAGGAAAATAATATAAAAAAAATGATATCGAAATCATTTAAAAAAGTAAATATTTGTGTTATTATATTATTGAAGATAAATGAGCTATACAAGAGTAGAAATTTAATTTCGCCAGAAAATAAAAAAAATAATTAGTGTTATAATGAGCTTTATATTTATTGTAAATATTATTTCACCAACAGTATTTGCAAATAATTTAAACACATATAATAGTACTGAAATAACAATAGTTGAAGATAATTGAGATTCTTATGTTATCGTTTCTAAAATGACAGAAGAAACTAATAAATATGAAATTTATAAAAATAAAGAATCTAATTCTATTTATACTATTAAGAGTTTTGATGAAAACATTTTTGTTTATAAATATGACAAATTAATACATGAATTTAATAATAAAAATGATAATATTTCATCATTTAATAAATTATATCGAAGTGTTACAACATGGAATTGGCAATATCGTTATTATACAAAGAAAGATATTGTTGGCGAAAAGGCTTTAATTATTTCGTTATTAGCTTCTACTTTAGGGCTAGCAGCAGGACTTGTTACATCATTGGGTATACACATTTACACAAAAGGAATAGAAGATGTTTATTTTACAGAAAAATATAGATATATAATAGATAGTGAAAATGAATCAATGAAAAAAGAAAGGTATATCTACGCTTATGAAAATAGTGATAGAACTCGTCTAATTGATGTAGTTCATACTATTGATAAGGTGGCTTGGGATTAAATTATGGATATTAAAAGTTTAAGTTTAAGATTTATTAAATACATTTATATATCAGTTGTAAGCTTCTTATCTGGTGTTTATATTTATGATGTTATGACTCGAGAAATTAAAACTTCATTATATGATTTATTACCATATTTTTTTGTATTGGTATTTGCAAGTTTAATACAGGTTATAAGAGATAGAGAAAAAAAATAAAAAGAAATAGTTTAAATTAATAAATGTTATAAATATATAATATATTTACATTACAATTTTAGGTATTTGAGAATTAGAAGTTAAGATTTCTAATTCTATTTTAAATTTAAATATTTTCAATAAAATATATCAATCTTTTTTATATCTTTAATGTAATGTATTTTAAATAATTAAAATATATTTCAATCATGAAATCACTTTCAAACAATACCCTTAAAAGCAGCTAATATACTTGACAATTTCCAATAAAATCAATATAATAAAAGTTAGCATTTTACAACAGATAATTATGTAAAATTGTAAAAGATTAAATAAGTTTACAAAATATTAGGAGGATTATTATGAAGAGAACTTATCAACCAAACAGAAGAAGTAGAGCAAAAAAACACGGATTTAGATCAAGAATGTCTACTCCAACAGGAAGAAGAGTTTTAGCAGCTAGAAGACGTAAAGGTAGAAAACAATTATCAGCATAATTGAATTTACACGGGAAAATATTTATGGAAGAAAAATTTAGGATTAAAAATAATTTAGAATTTAAGAGATTGTATAATAGGTCAAAGAGATTTTACAATAAAGATTTTAAGATATTAGTATCAAATAATTCATATGAGTATCCTAGATTTGGATTTACAATTACTAAAAAATACGGGAAAGCAAATAAAAGAAATTCGGTGCGTAGAAAATTAAAAGAAATAATAAGATTAAATCTTTCAAATTTTGAAAATGGGAAAGATTATATAATTGCACCTAAATACCACACTATTGATAAAACATATTCAGAATTGGAAAATTCTCTTAAACATGTAATAAAAATTGCAAAGAGAGGCTAAGATGAATAAATTTATGATGATTTTAATAAAACTTTATAGAAAATATATATCACCTGTTTTAGGAAGTAATAAGTGTAAATATACTCCCACGTGTTCACAATATGCAATTGATGCGTATACCAAATATAATTTCTTTAAGGCAACAGCAATGACTGTTTGGAGAATTTTAAGATGTAACCCTTTTAGTAAAGGTGGTTATGATCCTGTTAAATAGGAGGATTTATGAATTTTTTAAATGATTTGTTAGGACAATTATTTAAATTCGTATATGAAACAGTAGAATCATTAGGGCTAGGAAGTGCACATATATCAAATTATGCATACGCATTAATAGTTATGGGATTATTTTATAAAGTTATTACAATTCCAATGACTATTCAATCAGCTAGAAATGCAGAAAAACAAAGAAAAATGCAGCCTGAGCTTGATAAAATAAAACAAAAATATGGATATGATCAACAAATCTATCAAAAGAAAATGATGGAGTTTCAAAAAGAAAATAATATGATGCAAGGATGTGGAGGTAGCTGTTTAACTTTCATTATTCAAATGGTAATTATTTTTGCATTATATAAAGTTATTCAAGATCCAAAGCCATATATACACAATTATGATAAAATAAGTAGAGTGTTCTTTTGGGTGCCAGACTTAGCAAAAGCTGATCCAACAGGATATTTACTACCATTAATAAACTCGGTATCACAATTAGGATTCCAATATTTTAATAGAAATAGCATGGGTGCAGGAAATGCACAAATGAACAGTATGCAAACTATGATGTACATTATGCCAGTAATGTTCTTCTTTATCTTTAGAACATTGCCAGCAGGTTTAGTATTATATTGGACTGTAGGTAACTTTATTGAAATAATTATTAGGGGTACAGGTTTGTTAATAGGAAAGATTAAAGCAAGAGGATAATATTATGAAATCAATAATTAAATCAGCTAAAACTATTGAAGAAGCTATTGATTTAGGTATTAAAGAATTAGGTTTATCTAAAGAACAAGTAGAATATGAAATTTTAGAAGAACCAAGTAAAGGATTATTTGGTATTTTCGGTGGAAATGATGCAATAGTTAAAATAAAAGAAAAAGTAAGTAATACTATTGATATTAAAGATTTATTATCTGATGAAGAGAATTCATTCATGATTAATCAAGTAGAATATGATTCAAATGATGAAGATGAAGAAGATAGTGATTTTGAAGATAGATTTAATCAATTAGAAGAAGATGAAGAATCAGAAGTTGTTGAAGTAGTAGAAACTACTGAAGAGGTAGAAGTTATTGAAAAAGTTTCAACAAACGAATCAAATGAAGATTCAGTTGAAGGAGATGACTATGGTTCAGAGGATGATTTATATGAAGAAGGTGCAGATTTAGGATTTATGGAAGACGAAAATAAAGATGTAGAATTTGCAGTATATACTTCAGATGAATCAGCTATAAAAAATACTAAAGATTTAGAGTTTTCAGGTAAGGTTTCAATAATTACTGATAATGATGATTTGCAAACTGTCGCTGAAAAAGTAAAGAAAAATTTAGAAGATATTTTAGTTAAAATGCATATTGAAACTAAAGTTTCTTACGAAACAAGTAGAGATAATATTATTAACCTAAATCTAAATGATATTTCTGAAAATGACACAGGGATAGTTATTGGAAGTAAGGGTGAAACATTAAATGCAATTCAATATGTATTATCATTATTAACAAATAATAATACAACTAAGTTTTATAGAGTTACATTAAATGTTGGTGATTATAGAAATAGAAGAAAAAAAACTATAGAAAATAATGCTCAAAGAGTAGCATTTAAGGTATTGAAAACTAAAAAATCTATTGCATTAAAACCTATGAATTCATATGAAAGAAGAATAGTACATTATTCTTTACAAAACTACAAGGAAATAGAAACTGTGTCAACAGGAAAATTCCCAAATAGAAAAGTAGTTGTGAAATATAAAGGATAATCCTTAATAGCAAGATGGCTCCTATTGATATGTTTAATACATTTCTTTGGAGCTTTTTATTTTATAAAGGAGAAAATTTATGGCAGAAAAGACAATAGCTGCTATATCAACAGCTACAGGTGAAGCTGGAATTGGTATTGTACGTATGTCAGGAGAAGAGTCATTTGATATAGCTAAAAAAATATTTAGAAAACCTAATAAGCAAACAGTCAAAGATTTTCAAAATAGAAAATTAAATTATGGATATATTTTTGATAATAACGAAAATATGATAGATGAAGTTTTATTAGCATTTATGAAGGGACCACATACTTATACAAGAGAGGATATAGTTGAAATATATTGCCATGGTGGCCATATTGCTGTAAAAAAAATATTGGATTTATTATTAAAAAATGGTGCATATATGGCTGACAGAGGAGAATTTACTAAAAGAGCTTTTTTAAATGGTCGTTTAGACTTATCACAAGCCGAAGCTGTAATAGATCTGATAGATGCGAAAACGGACAAGGCATATGAAGCTTCCCTACTCCAATTAAAAGGAAGTGTAGCATCTAAAGTTAAAGAGATAAAAACTAAAATGTTAGACTTAATGGCAAGAGTAGAATTTTCTATAAATTTTATGGAAGATTACGAAGATGATTTACCTTTAGACCCATTATATGAAAAATCAGAAAATATTCTTAAAGATTTAAACGAGTTGATTAATTCCTCCAATCAAGGAAGAATATTAAAAGACGGTATAAAAACAGCCATTATAGGAAAGCCGAATGTAGGAAAATCTTCATTATTAAATGCCTTATTAAAAGAAAATAGAGCTATTGTTACCGATGTTGCAGGGACTACAAGAGATACAATAGAAGAATCATTGAATCTGGGAGGAGTGTCAATAAATATAATTGATACAGCAGGAATCAGAGATACAGATGATTTGGTAGAATCAATAGGTGTTGAAAAAAGTATACAAATTGCTAATTCAGCAGATTTGGTTATTGCGATTTTTGATATGTCTAGACCATTAGATAATGAAGATGAAAAGATTTTAGAGTTGTTGAATAATAAGAAATCAATAATATTGTTGAATAAACAGGATTTAGAGATTAAAGCTGATAAAAAGCTTATTGAAAATAATTTTGGCAATTCTACTATTATAGATATGTCAATTATTGAAGAAAAAGGAATCAAAGAACTAGAAGATTCAATATTGGATATGTTTTTTGATGGAGAAATTAAAGTAGATAATACAGTTTTAATTACCAATATAAGACATAGGGATTTACTTGTTAAAGCTAGAGATAATATTATTTCAGCTGTAAATGATGTAAAAAAAGGTATTCCACTAGATGCTGTAGAAATTGATTTTAGAAATGCATTTTCTCAAATGGGAGAAATTACAGGAGAAACAATCGAAGAAGATATCTTAGATAAGATATTTAAGGATTTTTGTATTGGAAAATAGATATTGTTAATTAAATAACTATTATTATTGAGGGAGACAAAATGGAAATTAAAAATTATATAGCTGATGAAGTTGATGTTGTTGTTATTGGAGCGGGACACTCAGGGATTGAAGCTGCTCTTGCAAGTTCGAGATTAGGGAAAAAGACAATAATGGCAACTATAAGCTTAGAATCAGTAGCTGACTTGCCGTGTAATCCAAATATTGGAGGAACAGGTAAAGGCCACTTAGTTAGAGAAATTGATGCTTTAGGCGGAGAAATGGCACTAAATATTGATAAGGCTTCAATTCAATCAAAAATGTTAAATACATCTAAAGGTCCGGCTATTCATTCTTTGAGAGTACAAGCTGATAAGAGAGTATATCATGAAGAAATGAAGAAAGTTTTAGAAGCAGAACCAAATTTGAGATTGGTAGAAACAGAAATAGATGATATATTAGTTGAAGATGGAAAAGTTATAGGAGTTAAATCTGTGACTGGTGCTATTTATAAGTCTAAAGCAGTAGTTGCATGTACGGGGACTTATTTAAATGGACTTATATTAATGGGAGAATTACAATATTCCTCAGGGCCACATGGTATGAAGCCTGCCACTCACCTATCCAAAAATTTAGAAAAATTAGGTTTTGAATTAAGAAGATTTAAGACAGGAACTCCAGCTAGAGTTCATAAGAGATCATTAGATTTCAGTAAGATGATTCCACAATATGGAGATGAAAATCCGGTACCATTTTCATTTATGAATGTTGATAAAGATTTTAAATATAAACAAGAATTATGTTATCAAACTCATACAACACTTGAAACACATGAAATAATTAAAAGAGAATTGTATAGATCCCCTATGTATGCTGGAGTAATAGAAGGAATTGGACCAAGATATTGTCCATCTATAGAAGACAAAGTAGTAAGATTTTCAGATAAAGATCAGCATATAATATTTATTGAACCGGAAGGAAGATCAACAAGTGAAATGTATGTTCAAGGAGCTTCTTCAACACTTCCAGTTGAAGTGCAACAAGAATTTTATAAAACGATAGTTGGTTTAGAAAAGGTTGAATTTATGAGACCAGCTCATGGTATAGAATATGACTGTTTAGATGCTACAACATTAAAGTCTAACTTAGAATGTGTTCATATAAAAAATTTATTTTTTGCAGGACAAATAAATGGAACATCAGGATATGAAGAAGCTGCAGCACAAGGCTTAATAGCGGGAATTAATGCGGTTTTATCAATTGATGGAAAAGAACCATTTGTATTGGATAGATCAGAAGCATATATTGGAGTATTAATTGATGATTTAGTTACTAAAAGTCAAAGAGAGCCATATAGAATGATGACATCTAGAGCAGAATATAGATTAACACTAAGACAGGATAATGCGGATTTAAGATTAACACAAAAAGGTTATGACTTAGGATTAGTTTCAGAAGAAAGATATCAATTAATGATTGAAAAGAAGGAAACTATTGAAAAAGAAGTAGAAAGACTTAAAAATGTAATTTTAACACCTACGTCAGAAACAAATGAAATTTTAAAAAAATTAGACACCCAAGAAATAAAGACCGCTGTATCGCTTTATGAGCTTATAAAAAGACCGGAGTTAAGCTATGAGTTGTTAGAAGTGTTAGATCCGCTTAGAACGCAAATAAAGAAGCCATATGTCTTAGAGGTTCAAACTCAGATAAAATATGAAGGATATATTAGAAAGCAAAATATGCAAATAGATCAATTTAAGAAAATGGAAAATAAAAAACTAGATTTTATTGAAGATTATACTAAAATTGATGGTCTGAAAAAGGAAGCCGCTGAAAAACTGAATATTATTAGACCGGACTCAGTTGGACAAGCATCTAGAATGCCTGGAGTAACACCGGCAGATATTAATGTAATATTAATTTATCTAGAAGTACAAAAAAGGAAAAACAATAATGAAAAATAAATTTTTTACAGATTACGGATATAATTTAACTGAAATACAAGAACAAAAATTTGATGAATTTTATAAATTATTAGAGGAATGGAATTATAAAATTGATATAACAAAAATTGTTGAAACTGAAGAAGTTTATATTAAGCACTTTTTAGATTCCTTGTTAATTACAAAATCCGGTATTATTGAAAAAAATCAAAATATTATAGATATAGGTACAGGTGGTGGTTTTCCCGGAATTCCACTTAAAATATACAATGACACATTAAAATTTGTTTTATTAGATAGTCTAAAGAAAAGAATTAATTTTTTAGATGTTGTTGTTGAAAAATTGAATTTAGATAATGTCGTTCCCCTACACGGTCGTGCTGAGGAATTAGCTAGAAAAGAAGGAATCAGAGAATCATTTGATATTGCAACATCTAGAGCTGTCGCTCCTATGCAAACTTTATTAGAATATTGTCTGCCCTTTGTCAAAGTAGGAGGATATTTTATAGCTATGAAAGGACCAAACTACAAAGAAGAGTTAAAAAATTCTAAATCAGCAATAAAACTATTAGGAGGGATGTTAGATAGAGTTATAGAATATGAATTGCCTAATAATTTAGGAAAAAGAAGTTTAATTCTTATAAAAAAAATAAAATCTACTCCATATAGATTTCCAAGATCCGGAGGAAAGCCAAAATCCAAACCAATTAATTAATAGTATGTCGTGTTAATTTACACGGCATTTATTTATATCTAATTTTTACTAAATTGTAAAAAATATAATTCAGAATGTTTCATATGAAACAAAACAAAAAATAATATAAAACCAAATAATTTAAAATGTTTCATATGAAACAAATTAATAAAAGTAATATTTAAAATGTTTCATATGAAACATTTTAAATTATCAATTTAATATATTTGTTAATTGTGATATAATTAAAAACGAGGTGTTTATGAAAGTAATATCAATTTTTAATCAAAAAGGTGGTGTTGGAAAGACAACTACAGTTGTTAACTTGGCTTCAGCACTTGGAAAGAAAAAGAAAAAAGTTTTAGTTGTAGATCTTGACCCGCAAGGAAATAGTAGTTCTGGATTAGGAATAAATAAATCTGATTTATCATATAGTATTTATGATGTTTTAATTGATGAATATAAGTTTGTTCCATTAGATACCAGTTCTGAAAATGTTAAAATAATACCTTCAAATTCGGATTTATCAGGATTTGAAATAGAAGCTGTTAATATAAATAATAGAGAAAAATTGCTGTATGGTTATTTAGAAAATAATAAAGAAAATTATGATTTTGTACTTATAGATTGTCCACCATCATTAGGACTACTAAGTATAAATGCGTTAGTATCAAGTGATTCTGTAATTATCCCGATTCAAAGTGAATATTATGCTTTGGAAGGTGTATCTCAGTTAATGCAAACATTGGACTTGATTAAAAGTAGCTTAAATAGTGATCTAGAAATAGAAGGTGTAGTAATATCAATGTTTGATGGTAGAAATAATTTATCTTTGGATGTTGTTGAAGAAGTTAAAAAATATTTTAAGGATAAAGTATTTAAAACGATTATTCCTAGAAATATTAGACTTGCAGAAGCACCATCACATGGTTTATCAATTATAGACTATGATAAATCATCAAAGGGTGCTAAAGCATATATAAAATTAGCGAATGAATTAATAAAACAAAATAAGTAGGTGTTTATGGTTAAAAGAAAAGGATTAGGAAAAGGACTTGGAGCCTTAATTCCTGAAAAGGAAATTTTAGAAAATAATGACTCCGATTTTGAAAAGATTCAACAAATAAAAATTGATAAAATTGAAGCAAGTGATAATAATCCAAGAAAAAATTTTGATGATGAAACTATTAATAGTTTATCAAAATCCATAAAATTATATGGTATATTACAACCTTTAGTTTTAATAAAAAATGACGAAAAATATAAAATTGTTGCAGGTGAAAGAAGATATAGAGCGGCTAAAATTGCAGGCTTGGAAACAGTACCAGCAATAATTAGAGAATTAAATGATAAAGATAAAGATATGATTTCCATGATAGAAAATATTCAAAGAGAAGATTTAAATCCATATGAGGAAGCTCAAGCATATGAAAATATTATGAAGATTCATAATTTAACTCAAGAAGAACTAAGTAATATTATAGGAAAGTCAAGAACATACATAGCAAATATTGTTAGATTATTATCACTTGATGATTTTACCATTTCAGAACTTGAAAAGGGTAATATAACTTCTTCACAAGGTAGAGCTCTACTAGGGATTAAAGATATTTTTGAAAGAAAAAAATATTTAGAAATGCTTATAAAAAAAGAAATTACAGTAAATGAAATTGAAAAAAGATCTTCTAAAAAAGAAAAAAAAATAATTAAAAAGGATGTGTTTATAAAAGATATAGAAGATAGATTAAAGGAATCATTAGGTGCAAAAGTTGATGTGAAAAAATCAAACAATAAATGGAAGGTTAGTATTGAATTTGCAAATGATGAACAAATTGAGGAATTTTTGGAACGATATGGTTTAGGAGAATGAAATGGATAAATTTTTATTATTTATAATATTTATTATGATGGTTATAGTTTGTATTTCGGCATTAAAGATAATAAGTTTAGGAAATAAAATTGACAGGATTAGATTTAGATATGATAAGCTTTTACGAGGTAGAGGTGAGCTTAATATTGAAGAAATATTATTAAGACATAATGATGAGATAGGAGATATTTCTGCTAAAAATGAAGAAATAGCCAGTTTTTATGATGATATTAAAAATGATTTTGAAGAAAATACAAATTCAATGTATTCAGATATAAAAAAATTAACACAGGATTTATCTGAAAAACAAAATAGGGAAATTGAACAATTGCAAAATGAATATATAGAATTTAGAGACAATTTAAATGAGGAGTATAGCAAACAAATTAAGTACTTGAATGAAAAATTATCATTTTCAATGCAAAAACATATTTTGCATAAATATGATGCTTTTGAAAATCAAACTGGTAAATTATCATTTACGTTCATTTTGCTTGACCAGTTTAATAATGGTATAATGATAACGTCAATTAACGGTAGAGAGAGTTCATATACATATTCTAAATATATTAAAAATGGAAATCCTGATGCAGAATGTTCAGCGGATGAATTCGATGCGTTAAATATGTTGTTAGGAAAATAAGAAAAGGAGAAAATCTATGAATTTATCACTTATTGAAAGTTTAAAAAAATCAATAGAAGGAAAAAATATTAAAATTGTTTTACCTGAAGGGGAAGATGGAAGAATATTAAAGGCAGCTGTAAAATTAAAAAGAGAAAAAGTTTTATTTCCCATTCTTTTAGGAAACAAAGAACAAATTATAAAAGAAGCAAATAAATTGTCTTTAGGAGCTGAAATTGAAGAAATTGAAATTAGGGATCCGGAAAATGATCCTAAATTTGATGAATATGTAGAGGCTTTTATTGAATTAAGAAATGGAAAAAATACAAAAGAGCAAGCCGAACAAATGTTAAAAGATGTAAATTATTTTGGGACTATGATGGTTCAATTAGGTGAAGCTGATGGTATGGTTTCGGGTGCTATTCATACAACTGGAGATACTGTAAGACCGGCATTACAAATAATCAAAACTAAACCAGGGGTTTCAAGAACATCGGGGGCAATGGTAATGCTTGGAAAACAAGGAGAAAAATATTTATTTGCTGATATAGCTATTAATACAACATTAGATGCACAACAACTAGGAGAAATAGCAGTTATATCATCACAAACAGCTAAAGTTTTTGGTATTGATCCAAAAGTTGCATTATTATCATTTTCAACAAATGGTTCAGCCGTAACACCTGAATCACAAAAGGTAGCTGAAGCAGCTAAAATTGCAAAACAAATAGTTGAAGAGCAAGGTTTAGATGTGCCGATAGATGGAGAAATGCAATTTGATGCAGCTGTTTCATCAACAGTAGCAGACTTAAAATTCCCTTCATCAAATGTAGCAGGGTATGCAAATACATTTATATTTCCAACATTAGAAGCAGGAAATATTGGATATAAAATCGCTCAAAGACTTGGGGGGTATACAGCGGTAGGACCAATTTTACAAGGATTGAAAAAGCCGGTTAATGACTTATCTAGAGGATGTAATTCAGAAGATGTTTACTTAACATCAATCGTTACAGCAGCTCAATCATTACAATAATTATTATGCCTGGTCTAAAGATCAGGCTTTTTTATAAGGAGAAATTTATGTTGTGTGGAATAATTGGAGCAATGCCAAAAGAAGTAGAAGCAATTAAAGATAAGATGTTAAATATAAAAGAAGAAAATATTCAAGGGGTTGATTTTTATTTTGGTAAAATTAATAATCAAGATGTTATTCTTACTAAAAGTGGAGTTGGTAAAGTAAATGCAAGTATTATTACAACTTTAATGATAATGACATATCATCCTGATTACATAGTAAATATTGGAACGGCAGGAGGAATGTTAAAAGAACAAAATACCTTGGATATTGTAATTTCCGAAAATGTAATACAGCATGATTTTGATACTTCATATATTGATGGAAAATCCGGAATTGGAATTACAACAAAATCTGATGAATTACTTAGAAATAAAGTAAAAGAATCATTTTTAAAAAATAAAGTTGATTCTAATATATATTTTGGAGATATAATAAGTGGAGATGTTTTTGTAGGAGAAGAAGTTAAGGTTTTGGAATTAAAAGAAAAATTTCCAACTGCGATTGCATGCGAAATGGAAGCTGCTGCAATAGGGTATACTTGTGATAAGTTTAATATTCCATTTATAATAATTAGATCACTTTCAGATATTGTTCATCATGATAATAGTAATATTGATTTTATGAAAAATGTTGAAATTACAAGTAAGAGATCTGCTGATATGCTTGAAGAATTTTTGAAATAAATATCATCACATTTATAACAATGTAAATGTTATCAAATATAAACGTTTTAATAAAATGTTTATAAATAAAACATTTTATTATATAATGAAATATATTATTAATTTAGTTTAACATTATGTAATTTTAAGGAGTTAAAATGAACAAATCTAAAAGACAAGAAGCAATCACGACTCTTGTTAATAAAAAGGGAAGCGTAAGAGTTTCGGATATTGTTGAATTGTTAGGTGTAACAGATATGACTGTAAGAAGGGATCTTGCTGAATTGGAAAAGCAAGGTGTTTTAACAAAAATACATGGGGGCGCAAGGACTAATAATTCTTATAAATATTTAGAAATATCTCATGACGAAAAGCATATGTATAATATGGCTGAAAAACTATATATAGCAAAAAAAGCCTCTAATCTTATACAAGATGGAGACACAATATATTTAGGCCCTGGGACAACTGTTGAACTTTTAGCCAAAGAAATTAAAAATAAAAAAATAAGAATAATTACAAATTGTCTTCCGGTTTTTAATATATTACTTGAAAAGAAGACTGAGTTATTTCAAGTTTTTCTATTAGGAGGAGAAAAAAGACGTTTAACAGAGGCTTTTGTAGGAGAAATAACTTATACGATATTAAATACTATGAGATTTACAAAATCATTTTTCGGAGCTAATGCTGTAAAAGAAAATGATGTAATGGCATCAAATTATGAAGAAGCTTTTACTCAAACGCTAGCATTAAATAATTCGGTTGAAAAATATTTATTAATAGATTCGTCTAAAATTGATAGGGAAGATTTTGTAACTTTTTTTAAATTGAGTGATACTACTGCGGTTATTACAAACGAAAAAGATAATGATAAAATAAAAAGCTTATCTTTATTTACAGAAGTGATTAATTAGTTATAATAAAACAAAAAATCAACATTAATGTTCAATTATTAAACATTAATGTTGATTTTTTGTTTTATTTATTTTATAATTAAGATAACCAAAAAACGTTATCATAAAATAGGAGGTTGTATGAGGGTTATTGTAGGTTCAATTCAAAGATCTAAAGTATTGAAAAATAAAATTTTAGATTTTATAAAAGCTGAAAAGAAGGAGGTAATAGATTTAAGTAGAGAAGATGATGATTTTGTTTCATTGACACTTGATATTGTAAAAGAAATAAAAAAAAATCCAGATGATTTAGCTATTATTATTGATGAATATGGTGTCGGAAGTTTTATTGTTGCTACAAAAGTTAAAGGAATTATTGCAGCAAATGTATCAGAAGAGAGAAGTGCATACATGACAAGAAGTCATAATAATTCAAGAGTTTTAACTTTAGGCTCACTTTTAGTTGGTGAAAAGTTGGCAATAAATATTGTTAAGTCATTTATTTATGGCGTTTATGATGCTGGAAGACATGAAATTAGAGTTGATATGCTAAATAAAATGTGTTAGGAGGTGATATATGAAAATAGCAATTGGTTGTGATCATATCGTAACAGATGAAAAAAATAAGGTAATTAAACATTTAATAGATAATGGACATGAAGTGTTTGATGTTGGAACTTATGATTATAAAAGAACTCATTATCCTATATATGGTAAAAAGGTTGGTTATGCGGTAAAAAATGGTAAAGCTGATTTAGGAATTTGTATTTGTGGAACTGGTGTAGGAATTAACAATGCTGTTAATAAAGTAAAAGGGATCAGGTCTGCACTTGTAAGGGATATTACAAGTGCTGTATATGCTAAAGAAAATCTTAACGCAAATGTTATTGGTTTCGGTGGGAAAATAACAGGCGAATTTCTGATGAATGATATTATAGATGCATTTATAAATACAAAATATAAAGATACACCAGAAAATAAATTAATTTTAGAAAAAATTGCTTGTGTGGAAACTGAAGCACTAAATCAAGAGGATGAAGGATTTTTTGATGAATTCATTGAAAAGTGGGATAAAGGAGAATACGGCAATTGATTATAAGTTAAAATTTATAGAAGGAGGTAAAATGAATAAAGATGATATCACAATGATAGGATTTGAGATAGTTGCATATGCGGGAGATGCAAGATCTCATTATATGAACGCATTAAAATATGCAAAATCTAAGGATTTTGAAAAAGCAAAAGAAGAAATTGATTTAGGTGAAAAGTGCATAATTAATGCTCATAAAACTCAAACTGAATTATTGGTAAAAGAAGCTAGAGGCGAAGATTTACCATTTAGTGTAACTTTTATTCATGGTCAAGATCATTTGATGACTACAATGTTGTTAAGAGATTTAATAGAAACAATAATTGAACTTTATAAAGAAAAATGAGGAGAAGAAAATGAAAGGATTAATTAAAAAAATAGAAAAAGTTAAACCATTTTTTGAAAAGTTATCAAGAAATATATATTTAAGATCTATAAAAGACGGTTTCATAGCAGGTATGCCGGTAGTACTATTTTCGAGTATATTTTTACTTATAGCATTTGTTCCAAATGCATTTGGATTTAAATGGAGTGATAAAACTGTTGAATTATTAATGAAGCCATATAATTATTCTATGGGTATTTTAGGGATATTGGTTGCAGGAACAACAGCAAAAGCATTAACAGATTCTATGAATAGAAACATGGGATCAAATAATCAAATGAATTTTATGTCAACAATGTTAGCTGCAATGGTAGGATTTTTACTATTATCTGCAGATCCATCTAAAGATGGTGGATTTTTAAGTTCTTATATGGGAACAAAGGGATTGATAGCAGCATTCTTAGCAGCATTTTTAACAGTAAATGTATATAAAGTTTGTTTTAAGAATAATGTAACAATAAAAATGCCGGGAGAAGTACCACCTAACATTTCAAAAGTATTTAAGGATTTAATTCCATTTTCAATTTCTATTGTAATTTTATATGGATTGGATATATTAGTTCACAATTATGCAGGTAAAAACGTTGCTGAATCAATAAGTATTTTATTAGCACCATTATTTAAGGCAGCTGATGGATATTTAGGATTGACAATAATATTTGGGGCATATGCATTCTTCTGGTTTATAGGTATCCACGGTCCATCTATTGTAGAACCAGCTATAGCAGCTGTATTGTATACTAATGCAGAAGTAAACTTAGGTTTAATGCAAGCAGGACAACATGCAGATAAAGTAATTACAGCCGGAACTCAAATGTTTATAGTTACAATGGGTGGTACGGGAGCTACATTGGTTGTTCCATTTATATTTATGTGGCTTGCAAAATCAAAAAGAAATAAAGTTGTAGGTAGAGCATCTGTAGTTCCAACATTTTTTGGTGTAAATGAACCAATATTATTTGGTGGACCTCTTGTATTAAATCCAATATTTTTTGTACCATTTATTTTAGCACCAATTGTAAACGTTTGGATATTTAAGTTTTTTGTAGATACACTAAAAATGAACAGTTTTACAGCAAACTTACCTTGGACTACTCCAGCACCTATTGGAATGTTATTAGGTCTAAACTTCCAATTTTTAGCAATAATATTAATATTTGTATTGATTGTAGTAGACGTATTAATTTATTATCCATTCTTTAGAATATATGATCAACAAATTTTAGAAGAAGAAATAAAAGGAAAAAGTGAAGAAAGCTCAAATTTAGAAAAGAAAGTTAACGCAAATTTTGATACAAAAAAAGCTAAAGATGTTATTTCAAAGAAAAAAGAAGTTATGAGTGATTCTTTAATTAATGAGCATGTTGAAGTTTTAGTTTTATGTGCAGGAGGCGGTACGAGTGGACTTTTAAGTAATGCACTTAATAAAGCAGCTAAGGAACATGGAGTATCAGTTAATGCTGTAGCTGATAGTTATGGAGCACACAGAGATATATTGAAAAACTTTGATTTAGTTGTACTTGCTCCTCAAGTTGCTTCTAATTATGAAGATATAAAGAAAGAAACAGATGCTTTAGGCATAAAACTTGTTAAGACAGAAGGTGCTGAATATATTTCATTAAGTAGAGATGGATTAGCATCATTAAAATTTGTAAAGGAAAGTTTAAATAAATGAAAAAATTGCCAAAAGACTTTATATTTGGAGGAGCAACGGCAGCTTATCAAGCTGAAGGAAGTATAGATAAAGACGGAAAAGGAGAAGTTGCTTGGGATAAATATTTAAAAGAAAATTATTGGTATACAGCAGAACCGGCAAGTGATTTTTATAATAGATATCCAATTGACTTAAAACTTTGTGAAGATTTTTCTATAAATGGTATAAGAATTTCAATTGCGTGGTCCAGAATTTTTCCTAAGGGTTACGGGAAAGTAAATGATAAAGGAGTAGAATTTTATCATAAATTATTTGCGGAATGTAAGAAAAGAGGTGTTGAACCATTTGTAACATTACATCATTTTGATACTCCAGAATTTTTACATTCTAAAGGTGATTTCTTAAATAGGGAAAATGTGGAACATTTTGTAAATTATGCAAAGTTCTGTTTTGAAGAATTCAAGGAAATCAAATATTGGACAACATTTAATGAAATTGGACCTATAGGAGAAGGACAGTACTTAGTTGGGAAATTTCCACCTGGATTAAAATATGATTTTGAAAAAGTTTTTAATTCACATCATAATATGATGTTAGCTCATGCTAAAGCAGTTATTGAATATAAAAATAGAGGCTACGATGGGGAAATTGGAATAGTTCATGCACTTCCAACAAAATATCCATATAATCCGAAAGATGAAAGAGATATAAGAGCTTCAAAATTAGAAGATATAATTCATAATAAATTTATATTGGATGCAACTTATTTGGGGCATTATTCACCTGAAACAATGGAAGGTGTGAATCATATCTTAGAAATCCATGGAGGATACTTGGATATAAGAAAAGAAGATTTAGAAATATTTGATATTGCAAAAGATTTGAATGACTTTTTAGGAATAAACTATTATATGAGTGATTGGATGCGTCATTTTGAAGGTGAAACAGAAATAACTCATAATTCTAAAGGTGCGAAAGGAGGTTCAAAATATCAAATTAAAGGTGTTGGCAAAAGAGAATATAGTGTTGACATACCCCGTACTGATTGGGATTGGATGATATATCCTAGAGGACTATATGATCAAATAATGAGAGTTAAAAGAGAATATCCAAATTATAAAAAAATATATATTACTGAAAATGGTTTAGGAAACAAAGATAAATTTGAAGATAATACAGTTTATGATTACGATAGAATAGATTATATAAAACAACATTTGAATGTTGTAGCTGATGCAATAGAAGATGGAGCTATCGTAAAAGGATATTTTTTATGGTCATTGATGGACGTGTTTTCGTGGTCTAATGGATACGAAAAAAGATATGGACTGTTTTATGTTAATTTTGAAACCCAGGAAAGATTTCCAAAACAAAGTGCTTACTGGTATAAAAATTTAGCAGAAACACAAATTTTGAATTGAGGTAAAATATGAAATTAAATAAATTATTATCGATTTTTTTAGCATCAGTTATATTTGTTGTAAGTTTACCTGTGAAAAATGCAAAAGCAGATGTACAAATACCTATAGCTAAATTAAATGCAAATAAAGTTTTTCAAGAAATAGATGGTTTTGGGGTATCTCAATCTGCGGATGTTTATGGAAATCAAATTTATGAACATCATAAAAGAGATAAACTAATGGATTTACTTTTTTCTAATGAAAAAGGTATAGGATTAAGTATTTTAAGAAGTGAAGTTGGTAATGGATTAAATATGCCAACTATTCATCCTGATAAGGATACATGGGATTTTAAACCATATGAACCGGAACAATGGGTTATGAATGAAGCTAGAAAAAGGGGAGTTCAAACATTTATGAGTACGGTTTGGTCGCCACCTGCATGGATGAAAACAAATAATAGAATTGTAAGAGGTGGGAGATTAAAAGAAGAGTATTATCAAGAATATGCTAAATATCTTGCAGAATATGTTAAAGGATATAAAAAACATCATAATATCAAAATAGATGCAATTTCTATTGCTAATGAGCCTGAATATGCTGCTTTTTGGCAATCTAATTTATGGTCAAAAGAAGAATTTAGAAAATTTGTAAAAGAATATTTAAAACCTACTTTTGTAAAAGAAAAAGTTGATGCAAAAATTATTGTAGGTGAAGAAGGAACTTGGACAGATAAAAGACTATCATCAATTTATGAAGATAAAGGTGCGATAGATAGTGTTGATATAATTGCATCACATTATTATAGAGGAAGACCATATGTATTTGAAGGTGCAAAGAAAAATAATAAAAAAATTTGGCTTACAGAAACTTCAGAAACTATTCTTAGAGGTACAGGTTTTAAGGATGGGGTAAAATGGTCAAGATACATTCATGATTTTTTAACTAGAGCGGATATAAATGCCTTTATTTTTTGGTTAGGAGCTGCTTATAAAAATAATAATGAAAGTTTGATAAGATTAGTTGACAAAGATAATTACATAGATGCAAAGAGATTGTATTCATTTGGTAATTTTAGTAAATTTATAAAACCTGGATATAAGAGAGTAGAAATTACAGAAAATCCAACGGGAAATTTACATTTATCAGCATACAAAAATGATAAAACGGGAGATTTCGTTGTAGTTGCTCTTAATGATGGTCAAAATAATGAAACTATAGATTTAACTTTTGAAGGTGTAAAATTAAATAAACTTACCCCTCATATAACAAATGATAAGTACAATTTAGAAAAATTCCCATCACAATATATAGATGATAATACTGCAAGAATTTCAGTTAGTGGATATACCACTATAACATATACAGGCAATATTAATGACGAAAAACAACAAAATAAAAGCTATAGAATCTATGATAATTTAGATAATTGGGATAAGATTCATTCTAAATCAGGTAATTGGATGTTAGAAGCATATAATCCATATAACGCATTTGATAACGATTTTTCAAGAGCAAGAAGAACTAGACTTTCGAGAGAAAATATAGTTTATAAATTAGAAAATATGAAAGATTTTGATGCAGTTATATATTATCATATTGCTTTACAGGGATTAGATTTTGAAATATCTTCTGATGGACAAAATTGGGAAAAATTAGATTATATGTATGATTTGCCTATGTTAACCGGAGGGTATTGGGAAAAAATAAATGTAAGACCTAAAAAAGAATTAAAAGAGGGAACAAATTATTTGAGGATAACATTCGATAAAGGGGGTAAATGTTGGGATAAACATTTATCATTGATTAAAATTAGATAAATAATTGAATAAATTTATATTTTTAATAGTATTATTTTCACTATTTAAAATTATTAAAATATATAGGACTGTTGCAAAATAAACTTTTTGGTTATTTTATAACAGTCCTTTTTATTTTTAGGATTTTAATCCTTTTAATTTTATTCTAAATTTTTAATATAATCAGGTTTTTCAGTCAATATATAATCACTATTGAAAATGTCCATAAATTCTGCACCTGTTATAGTTTCTTTTTCTAAAAGATATTTTGAAATTTCATGAAGTTTATCTATATTTTCACGCAATAATGTATGAGCTTTTTTGTGAGCTTCAGAAATTATTTCCATTACTTTTTGATCTACTCTATTTTCGGTTTCAGCTGCTGCAAATGAATTAGTACCTGAGCCTTTTAGATATCTTGAAGAATTTTGTTCTAATAATATAAAGTCAAATTCTTGTTCCATACCATATGTTGTAACCATTGCTCTTGCGATTTTTGTAGCTCTTTCTATATCATTTGAAGCACCTGTTGTTTTTGTGTTAAATATAATCTCCTCAGCAGATCTACCACCCGTTAATATTACGATTTCTTGGAATAAATCTTCTCTTGATCTTAAGAATTTTTCTTCTTCTTCAACTTGCATTGTATATCCCAAAGCACCTGATGTTCTAGGAATTATAGTAATTTTTGTAACTGGAGCAGTATGAGTTTGAGCAGCTGCGGTTATAGCATGACCAACTTCATGATATGCAATAATTTCTTTTTCTTTTGAAGTTATTACAGCATTTTTCTTTTTATGACCAGCAATTACTACTTCTACAGATTCAGCTAAATCTTCTTCTGTAACTTTATCTCTGCCTTCTCTAACAGCTCTTAAAGCACCTTCATTTATCATATTTGCTAAATCAGCACCAGATGCACCGGCAGTCATTTTAGCAATGTTATGAAGATTTACATCTTCTTTCATTTTAATTTTCTTTGAGTGTACTCTTAGGATTTCTTCTCTACCTTTAATATCAGGTAATTCTACTCTAACTTGTCTGTCAAATCTACCAGGTCTTGTTAAAGCTGGATCTAGTATTTCAGGTCTATTCGTAGCAGCCAAGATAATTACACCACTTGTAGCATCAAAACCGTCCATTTCATTTAATAATTGGTTAAGTGTTTGTTCTCTTTCATCATTTCCACTATATCCTGATGTATCTCTACGTTTACCGATAGCATCAATTTCATCAATAAATACTATACAAGGAGATTTTTCGTTTGCTTGTTTAAATAAATCTCTAACTTTTGAAGCACCAAGGCCAACAAACATTTCTACAAATTCAGAACCTGAAATTGAGAAAAATGGTACATTTGCTTCTCCTGCAACAGCTTTAGCAAGAAGAGTTTTTCCTGTTCCGGGAGGTCCAACTAAAAGTATACCTTTAGGTGCAACAGCACCAATTGCAGCATATTTTTTAGGGTCATGAAGAAAGTCTACAATTTCTTCTAAGCTTTCTTTTGCTTCATCTTGACCGGCAACATCCTTGAATGTAGCAGAGTTAGATGCTTTTATATATCTTTTGGCATTTGATTTTCCAAAGCTTAAAGCATTTGAGCCACCCATCATACCTTTAGTTAAATATCTTATTATTAAGAACATTAATGCAAAAGGAACAACCCATTGTATTAAAAAGATAATTAGTGGATTGGTAGGTTCGATGATTTCACTTCCAAATTGAGTTTTTGTTTTTAAAATTCTATCTGTTAAATCTTTATCTGGCCATATGCCAACTTTGTAATTTAAATTTTTATCACCTTTTTTTACATTAAAACTTATTTGCTTACTTTCTGCTTTAATTTTTTCAATTTCTCCCTTGTTAAGCATAGTTAAGAATTGGTCATAACTTACTTCTTTAACAGAAGCATTTTTAATCATCGGGGCAAGTATAAATTGAATTAAAATAATTATAGCTGCACCGACAGCATACCAATACCATATAGGTTTTCTATCATCATTTTTTTTATCATTATTTTTAAATGGCATAAATTCTCCTATTTTATTTTTTATTATTGTATAACATAAAAGTGTTTAAATTTTGTTTATATTCTCCCTTAATATATATTACCCCAAAACAAAGAAAATATAAATATATTGATAAAATTTATATAATATGTGATAATAAGGTTAATATTGATAAACAATATAATTTTGTTGTATTTCAATAATTTATATAACTACGAAGGAAAAATTATGAAAGAAAAAAATAGAATAGTTTTTTTAGCGGGTGTTAGGACACCTATAGGTAAGTTTTTAGGTAAGTTTAGAAGTTTTACGCCTCAGAAATTAGGTGAGATTACGCTTAAAGAAGTTATAAATAGATCGAAAATAAATAAAGATGATATTGATGAAATTATAGTAGGAAATGTTATATCAACTCCTACTGCTTGTAATTTAGCCTCAGTAATAGGATTAGATTTAGGATTGAAAAATGATTTTACTGCTATGACAGTTAATAGAATATGTGGTTCAGGATTACAGTCTGCTATAAATGCATATCAAGAATTATTTTTTAATAAGAAAAAAGTTATTGCTACAGGAGGGATTGAAATTATGTCGAGAGCTCCATTTCAGTTAGAAGAAGATAGTAGATTTAATCCTAAAAAATTAGGAAATATACAAATTTTAGATGCAAATATTGAATCATTAAGATCTGCATCAGGCACAAATTCAAAGATTCCTAATATGGGGGTTACAGCTGAAAATATAGCAAAAAAATATGATATATCCAGAAAATTACAAGATGAGTATGCATTAAATAGTCATTTAAAAGCTATAAAATCGACCTTAAATGGAAGATTGAAAGAAGAAATGTTTTCTATTGAGGTTATTGAAAATGGGAAAAAAGAAATTATTGAAGAAGATTTACAGATTAGAAAAGATATTTCCATAGAAAAATTACAAAAATTGAAACCTGCATTTATAGAAAATGGAACTGTGACGCCGGGAAATTCTTCTAGTTTTAATGATGGAGCAGTTTTTGAAATAATGACAACAGAAAAATATGCAAGAGATAACAATTTAGATATTATGGCATATTTTGTAGATTATTCAGTTGTTGGAGTTTCTCCTGAAATGATGGGACTTGGCCCTGTCGAAGCTATTAAGCAATTGTGTAAAGATAATAATTTAGATCTAGAAAAAGATGTAGATTATTTGGAAATAAATGAGGCTTTTTCTGCACAAGTCATAGGTTGCTTGAAAGAATTAGGAATTTCACATTCATCAGATTTTTATAAAAATAAATTTAATGTTAATGGTGGAGCTTTAGCCTTAGGACATCCTTTAGGAATGTCAGGAGCTAGATTAATTAATACAATGCTCTATGAGTTTAAAAATAATCCATTAAAAAGATATGCGATTGTATCAGCATGTATAGGTGGAGGTCAAGGTATAGCTATATTATTAGAAAATGGATATTTTAATAAAAATGCTAAATAGGAGATATTATGGATAATCTATTTTATAAATTTTATAATAAGACAATAAATGAAAGAAGAGAAATATTGAAATCATTAAATTTATTAAGTGAAATTAAAGTGTTAGAAAATGAAACGGCAAATTTAATGATTGAGAATTATATACAAAATTACCAAATTCCATTAGGAATAGCTATGAATTTTGAAATAAATAATGAAAAAATATTAATTCCTATGGCTATAGAAGAGCCGTCTGTAGTAGCTGCTGCAAGCAATGGGGCTAAAATTTTAGGAAATATAAAAACTGAAATGATTGAAAAAGCAGTTATAGGTCAAATAGTTTTGTATGATGTAAAAAATGTAAAATTATCTTTGGAAAGATTGAAACAACATCAACAAGAATTTATAGAAATGGCAAAAGAAAAATCTCAAAATATGATTAAAAGAGGTGGTGGTCCCAAAAAAATATGGTTTGAGGGATTTGAAATTGAAAAATTTGTAACGCTTTACCTTTCGGTAGACACCTGTGATGCAATGGGGGCCAATACAATTAACACAATTTTAGAACATATTTCACAAAGGGTCTGCGAAATTGCGGGTGCAGATTATATATTAAGAATAATTTCAAATAATGCTACAGAATCTATTGTAAGTGCAAAAGCAAGTATTCCTATTTTAAGGCTAAATAAAGATGTAGATGTGGCAAAAGTTATTGCGAAAAAAATTGAGTTAGCTACAAAATATGCTAGTTTAGATCCATATAGAGCTTCAACTCATAATAAAGGCATTATGAATGGAGTAGATGCTGTTGTATTGGCTACGGGAAATGATTGGAGAGCTGTAGAAGCTGCAGCACATACATATGCTGCTAGGTCAGGTCAATATAAATCCTTAACATCTTGGATTTATGATGAAGATAAGGAAGAATTGGTAGGTGAAATAGAAATGCCTCTTCCAGTTGCTACTTTGGGAGGTACAATTTCTATTCATCAAATTGCAAATTGGTCATTAAATTTAATGAATAATCCAAGTTCAAAAAAATTAGCAAGTATAATAGCAGCAGTTGGTTTGGCTCAAAATTTCAGTGCAGTTAAGGCAATAGTAACAGAGGGGATTCAAAAAGGACACATGTCCCTTCATGCAAAGACTTTAGCTAAGCAAGCTGGAGCTAATGAAAATGAAATAGATGAAGTAGTTAAAAAACTCAAATCTAAAGGGAAAATAAACATAGATGAAGCTAAATTAATACTTGATAATTTGAGAAATAAATAGGAGAAATATATGCAAGACAAATATGTTGGTATAGAAAAAATTTCATTATATATTCCAAAATATTATGTTAATATTGAAAAATTAGCAAGACAAAGGAATGTTGATCCTGATAAATGGACTAAAGGGATTGGTCAGGAAAAAATGTCGATTATTCCTAAAAATCAAGATATAGTTAGTATGGCGGCAAATGCAGCTATTAATATATTAAATGATGAAGATAAAAAAAATATAGGTCAGGTTATATTTGCTACAGAATCAGGATTTGACTTTTCAAAGTCTGCTTCAACTTATTTATTTGATTTGCTTAATATAAATAAATTTGCTAAAACTTATGAAATTAAACAAGCATGCTATTCAGCTACTGCTGCAATACAAATAGCGTGTGATTACGTAAGATTAAGACCAAATCAAAAAGTTCTTATAGTATCTTCTGATATAGCTAAATACGGTCCAAAAACCGGAGGGGAAGTTACGCAAGGAGCAGGAGCAATTGCGATTTTAATCAGTTCAAGTCCAAAAATTTTAAGATTTACTGATAAGTTTGTATCGTTAACAAGAAATGAATATGATTTTTGGAGACCAAGTTATAGTGAATACCCTATTGTTGATGGGAAATTTTCAACTCAATTATATATTGATATGTTTAAGGAGTCTGTAAATGAATTTAAAAATAGATATAAAAATACGTTACAAAATATAGATACAATGTTATTTCATCTTCCATTCTCAAAGATGGGGAAAAAAGCATTGATATCATTAGAAGAAGATTTACCGTTATTATCTCAAAAATGGTTATCAAAGTATGATCAAAGCACAAAACTATGTAGACAAATAGGAAATTTGTATACCGGTTCATTGTATTTATCATTTTTATCTCAATTAATTTATGGAAATCTTAAAGAAAATTCAGAAATAGGATTTTTTAGCTATGGTTCAGGGGCTGTATGCGAGTTATTTACAGGGATATTATTAAAAGATTTCACTAGTAATATAGATATAAAATTCATAGAAAAAATGTTAGAAAACAGAGATGAGATAGACGTATCAGAATATGATCTTAACTATTTTGAAAAGATATATACTGAAGAAAATTTTATACATGTTGAAGAAAAATTAATGGAAAAAGGATTTAATTTAAAAGGAATTGAAAACGGAAAGAGAGAGTATGTTTTATTAAATAATTAATTATTAAAAATAATATAAGTAAAAACTGCTATGAAATAATTATAATAATTATTTCGTAGCAGTTTTTATTTATATAAAAAAATATTTGAAGATTATAATAAAATTTTATTTTTTTATAAAAAATCTAATTACATTTTATCTTATATAGAATTAAACAAAAATATTTATTTACTTGTAGAAGTTTATTGTACTACTAAGAATACGTATTCAGATATAAAATACAATTACAATAATATAAAAAGGAGGTAGGGAGATTGAAATTAAAAAAAGAAAAGAATTGATAAAGGATTTGTTGATAAATACAAGTGAATATTTAACTTATTCTGATTTTTCAAAAAGAATAGGTGTTTCTAAGAAAACAATATCAAAATATATAAAAGAGATAGAAATTGAATTATTTTCTAAAAATTTATTGATTGAAAAAAAAACAGGTGTAGGTATCAAATTAATTAAAAGAGATAATGTTTTCAAGAAACATCCAGGGGCTAAATTTAATGGTGAATATGATGTTAGTAATAGAAGATTAGAAATAATGAGAAGATTACTCTTTGATGAAGAATATATAAGTATAAACAAATTGTCAGAGATATATTTTGTAAGCAAATCTTCTATTAATTATGATATTGAAATTATTTCAAAAATACTATGTTATGGTTCGAATATTAAATTAGTAAGTGATAATTTTGGAACGAGATTAGAAGGAACAGAATCTGATTTTCAAATAGCTTTGCTTCAATTTAATAAATATCTTTTAAATGATGTAAATGGTCATACAGATTCTGATGATTTATTGGAAAAAATAAATCTATTGGAATCTTACTATAATGAAAAAATAGTAAGAATTTGTAAAAATATATTATTTAAATTTTTAAAAGAAAATAATTATGTTGTTGCTGATTATTATATACAGAATGTATTGAATATTTATATAATTCTTGTTTATAGATTAACTAAAAGTAAACATCATGAAAAAAGGAAATATAAAAATAATCTTTTAAGAGATGATTATAAAAATGGTTCTAAATATTTATTGAATACAGCATCAAAAGAACTTAATTTTGAATTTAAGGAATTTGATATTGATTTTTTAGAAAATCAATTAATCTTAAATAGATTTGAAAATGTAAAAGATACAGAAGAATCAGCAGAAATGGTTGATAAATTAATAGATAAATTATCAGAATCTTTTAGAATAGATTTTTTTGATAATAAGGAGCTTATTCAACAGATTTCAAAACATATATCTGCAATGATATATAGATTAAAGAATAACCATAAGGTAGATAATCCATTTACTTCACAAATAAAAGTTGAATTTCCACTTACATTTAATACGGTTTGGATTTCTTTATCTGACTATGTAAAACAGCAAAATTTTCAATTAACAGAAGATGAGGTTGCGTTATTGACATTATATATTCAATCTGAATTAGAAAAATTAAGATTGAATAAAAAAATATTGTTAGTATGTTGTCTTTGTAGTCCATCTTATCAATTTTTGGTAAATAGAATGAGAAATAATTTTCCTTATCTTAATAGTATAGATGTTGCTTCTATGTTAGAAGTAGAAACAATTGATCTTGATAAATATGATTTTATAATTTCTACTGTTCATTTAGAAAGGGTTGATAGGGAAGTAATTATGATTTCTCCATTTTTAACGGGACATGATATTGAAAAAATAAGACAAATGGTTTATTTAAACAATTTTAATAAATTTATTAGTCAAGAAAGTAAATTATATAATAGATTTTTCTCAAAAGATAATATCCTATTAGATAAAAACTTTTCGTCTAAGGAAAAATTAATTGAAAATATAGGTAAATATCTTGTAGAAAAAAAGATTGTAAAAAAAGATTTTGTTAAAGACATGATTGAAAGGGAAGAGCTAGGAGGGACAGATTTACCAATTGGTGTAGCAATTCCTTATGGGAATCCTAAAAATGTTATAAAAAATTCTGTTGTTTTAGCCAGGACAAAGAAAAAAATAAAATGGGATGAATACTATGCTGACACTTTTTTTGTGGTTTGTGTTGCAAATAAAGATGTTAATGATGCAAGAGGAATTTTATCATTTATTTACGAAATTGTTAATAATGAAAAAAAATTAAAAAAACTAAGATATGGAAATTTGAATCAAGTAATTAGTTTGTTGGAGGGAGATGAGTTTGAATAAATTCAGTAAATTACATTAAATAAAATATCTGAGTTAAGTAAAAAATTAATTGATGAAGATTTTAAGAATATTTTATTTAAGGAATCTGATAGTGAAAATTAATGTGTATTCTTATTTTAAGTAAAATAACATATTTTTATTATCTACATTCGCAATAATCTTCGTCATGTTTTAAATATTTAATATGCTGATTATAAATTATTAGGAGGATAAACAGTGAGGCCAATACAAGTAACAAGTGAAATTAAAAAATTAAAAAAAGTTTTAGTTCATAGACCGGGAAATGAATTATTAAATTTAACGCCTTCTACTTTAGAAGAACTTTTATTTGATGATATTCCAGATTTAAAAATGGCACAAGAAGAACATGATAGATTCACAGAAATAATGAGAAACAACGGAGTTGAAGTTGTATATCTTGAAAATTTAATGACAGAAACTTTAGATGTTAATGAAGGATTAAGAGAAATCTTCTTAGAGCAATATCTTTCTGAAACAGGCGTAAAAGATAAAGAAATTTTAGTAAAAGCTAAAGAATATTTACAAGCTATTGAAGATACAAAAGAATTTGTTGAAAAAACAATGGCTGGTTTGACCCTTAAAGAATTAGGATTATTTAAAGAAACTGATTTAGAAGAAATGGTTTTGGGAAAATCTTATTTAGCAATCAATCCAATGCCGAATTTATATTTTACAAGAGATCCGTTTGCTTCGGTTGGAAACGGTGCTGTAATCAATAGAATGTACTCTGTAACAAGAAATAGAGAGACAATCTATTGTGACTATATTTTTAAAAATCACCCAGAATATAAAGGGAAAGTTTCTGATTTATTTGGAAGACACAATGAATTTCATATAGAAGGTGGAGATGTATTAAATGTAAGTGAAACAACATTATTAGTTGGAATTTCTCAAAGAACTCAATTTGATGCCATAAAAGTACTAGCTAATAATTTATTCTTTGGTGAATTAGAAAATAAAATTGAAAAAATTTATGCCCTAAGTATTAATGAAAATAGAGCATTTATGCACTTGGATACGGTATTTACTCAAATCGATGTGGATGCTTTTACATATCATCCAGCAATCATCAAAGAAATGGAAGTAAAAATTTTAAGTAAAGATAAAGAAAAAAATGAATTACGTATTGAAACAGCTACAGGTAAATTAGATAAAATCTTAGCAAATTGTTTAGAAATTGAAAAAGTACGTTTAATTCCATGTGGAGGCGGCGATCCAATCGCTGCTGAAAGAGAACAATGGAATGATGGGTCTAACACATTAACACTTTCTCCAGGAAAGGTTATTGTCTACAAGAGAAATATAGTTACTAACGAAATTTTAAAAAAAGAAGGGATTGAAGTATTAGAACTGGATGCTTCTAATTTAACAGTTGGTAGAGGTGGTCCAAGATGTATGTCAATGCCATTAGTAAGAGAAAATTAATATTAAATTAAAACAAGAAATAATTAAAGGGGGGAAATATGCCAGTTAATTTACAAGGAAGAAGTATTTTAGGATTAAAATTTTTAACTGAAGATGAAATTAAATACTTAATTGATTTAGGAGAACAATTCAAAAAACTTAAAATAACAAGAACACCTCATAGATATCTTGAAGGGAAAAATATAGTTCTTTTATTTGAAAAAACATCTACAAGAACACGTTGTTCATTTGAAGTAGCAGGAATGGATTTAGGAATGGGAGTAACATATCTTGATCCGGGTTCAAGTCAAATGGGAAATAAAGAATCTATTGAAGATACAGCTAAAGTACTTGGAAGATTCTATGATGGTATCGAATATAGAGGATTTGATCAAGCATTAGTTGAAAAATTAGCTGATAATGCCGGTGTTCCGGTATGGAATGGATTAACAGATGAATTCCATCCAACACAGATGATTGCAGATATGTTAACGATTAAAGAAAATTTTGGATATCTTAAAGGGTTAAACTTTGTATTCATGGGAGACTGTAGAAATAATGTAAGTAACTCATTAATGGTTGCTTGTGCTAAACTAGGTCTTAACTATACAGGTTGTGGACCAAAAGAATTATGGCCTGATGAAAAGTTAATTTCTGAATCGAAAGAATTTGCAGCAGTACACGGTTCAAAAGTTGAATTTACAGAAAATGTAGAAGAAGCTTGCACAGGTGCACACGTAATTTATACGGACATTTGGGTATCAATGGGTGAACCTGAAGAAGTTTGGCTTGAAAGAATCAAATTGCTACACAAATATCAAGTAAACCAAAAAGTTATGGATTATGCTGATAAAAATGCCATTTTCATGCATTGCTTACCATCATTCCATGACTTAGAAACATCAACAGGTGTTAAGGTTAACAATAAATTTGGAAACCAATATGATCTTCAAGGAATGGAAGTAAAAGATGAGGTATTTTTAGGCAAGCAAAGCAAAGTATTTGATGAAGCTGAAAATAGAATGCATACAATTAAAGCTATTATGTATGCTACATTAAAATAGTTAAGTGTGGTAAATATAATGGGAAGAAAGAGATTAGTTATCGCTCTAGGGGGTAATGCTTTAGGCAATACCCCGGAAGAGCAATTAGAATTAGTAAAAAAAACAGCAAAGACAATAGTAGACTTATCTGAAAATTATGATTTAGCAATTGGGCATGGTAATGGACCACAAGTTGGAATGATTAATAATTCAATGGAATTTTCAGCAAATAAGGGAGGAAATACTCCTTTAATACCATTTCCTGAATGTGGAGCTATGAGTCAAGGATATATTGGTTATCATCTATCTCAATCAGTTAGAAATGAACTGGCTAAAAGAAATAAAGATAGCGAAGTTGCATGCATAGTAACTCAAGTTATAGTAGATAAAGATGATGAAGCATTTAATAAGCCTACAAAGCCAATAGGAACATTTTTAACTAAAGAAGAAGCTGATGCCAAAAAAGCTGAAAATGGTTATGAATATGTTGAAGATGCAGGTAGAGGATATAGAAGAGTTGTTGCAAGTCCTATTCCAAAGGAAATAGTAGAAATAAACATTGTTGAAGATTTAGTTTCAAAATCTAATATAGTAATTACTGTTGGAGGAGGAGGAATACCTGTTATTGAAACTAGTGATGGATTGAAAGGTGTGGCAGCTGTAATTGATAAAGATAGATCATCTGCACTATTAGCAAAAAAACTAAATGCTGATATGCTTGTTATTTTGACGGCGGTAGATCAAGTTATGATTAATTTTAATAAACCAAATCAAGAAGGTATTTCAGAAATGACAACTGTTCAAGCTAAACAATACATTGAAGAAGGACACTTCGCATCAGGTTCAATGTTACCAAAAGTAGAAGCTTGTTTGGAATTTGTTGAAAAATCTGAAAATGGAATAGCATTAATTACCTCGTTAGAAAAAGCGGCAGAAGCATTAGAAGGTAAAACAGGAACTATAATAAAAAAATAGGAGAAGGTTATGACGCAAAAAAAGAAAAATTCGTTAAGTGCATTTTCCATCTTAATGATTGTTCTTGCAATAGTATGTATTGTAACAATATTTTTCAATGGAAAACCAATTAATTCTGAAATTATTAAATCGTTAGACCCCAAAAAATATGGAGAGCTTATTAATTTAGTCAAGGCTGGCGAAACAGTAGCAGTTAAAAGTGCTAAATTAAGCGATTTTGTTATGGCGATTCCTAATGGATTTAAGGATGCCGCAGATTTAATTATCTTCATTATGTGTATTGGCGGATTTATTGGAGTAGTTATGAGTACTGGTGCAATGAATGCTGGAATACGTAGCTTAGTTAAGAGCAACAAAGGTAAAGAAGGAAGACTAATTGCAATATTAATGTTTTTATTCTCTATTGGTGGGTCAACATATGGTATGGCTGAAGAAACTATAGGATTTTATCCATTAATTACAGCGGCAATGGTAGCGGCAGGGTTTGATACTATGGTAGCAGTAGGTACAGTTCTTCTTGGAGCCGGTGCAGGTGTACTTGGGTCGACAATCAACCCATTTGCTACATCAGCAGCTATGGGGGCACTGGAATCTGTAGGGGTAGCCGCTAATGCAACTACAGTTATGATTATAGGGATAATTTTATGGTTAATAACTGATTTAATTGTGATTAAATTTGTACTTGATTATGCTAAGAAAGTTAAACAAAATAAAGAAAACTCCATCCTAACATTTGGTGAAAAAGAAGATATGACTACACATTTCTCTCAAGATAACTCTGAAGAAATTGAATTTACAAGAACTCATAAAGCGGTATTGATTGTTTTTGCTATTACATTTGTAATAATGATAGTTTCTTTAATTTCTTATTCAGATATCGTATTTAATGGTGATGAAGATGCATATATCAAAGCTTTTGGATGGTCAAAATTTTTAACCGGTGAATCTTTAGGACGTTGGTATTTTGCTGATTTAGCTGCTTTATTTACAATTTCTTCAATTATTATCGCGATAGTTGCAAGAATGAGAGAAAAAGTATTTATAGATAACTTTTTAGCTGGAGCTGCGGACTTATTATCAGTAGGTTTAATTATAGCTGTAGCTAGAGGAATTACAATTGTAATGAGTTCGACACATCTTGATTTTTATATTCTTCAAAATAGTGCAAATTTATTAAAAGGAGTTTCTCCATTTGTATTTGCACCAATGGCATATTTAATATATATGTTACTAAGCTTCTTGGTACCATCAACATCGGGATTGGCAGCACTTTCAATTCCAATTATGGGATCATTAGCATACCAATTAGGATACAATCCTAATGTAATGATTATGATATTCTGTGGAGCTTGTGGTCTTGTTAATTTTATCACTCCTACATCAGGGGTAGTAATGGGTGGACTAGCTGCTGCTAAAGTAGAATATTCTACTTACCTAAATTGGGTTAAAAAACCATTTGTAATTATCATGATTTCAAATATTATAATTTTATCAATTGCAATGTATGTATTATAAAAATTTAATATTACACTATAAATAAGGGGCTGTTGTGAATAACTAAAAAATTTATTTTGCAACAGCCCATTGTTTATAAGTATGAAAAGAAAAATAATATATAATTGTTAAATGTTCAATCTTTTTTATCCAACATTACTATTGTAAAAATAACAATGTATAGAAATATTATCTCTATTTTATTGTATATATAATTTTACTTTTATTTAAAACAATGATTTTTTGTTATATAATGAAAATGAAAAGTAATTTTTGAAAGTAATTTTTGAAAGGAATTTTAATGAAAAATAAAATTGTAAATACAGTTAGAGCGTTATCAGCTGAGATGGTATTAAAAGCAAATTCAGGACACCAAGGGATGCCAATAGGGGCGGCTCCAATGGCTGTTACATTATTTAATGATGTAATGAAACATAATCCGGAAAATTCCGGTTGGTTTGATAGAGATAGATTTATCTTATCTGCTGGACACGGATCAGCATTGCAATATTCTTTATTACATTTATATGGATATAAATTATCAATGGATGATTTAAAAGAATTTAGACAATTAAATTCAAATACGCCGGGTCATCCGGAATTCGGGGACACTGATGGAGTAGAAGTTACTACTGGACCATTGGGGCAAGGAATTTCAATGGCTGTTGGATTTGCTATGGCAGAAAAACATTTAGCAGCAAAATATAACACTGAAGATATTAAAGTTATTGACCATTATACATATACAATTGCTGGAGATGGTTGTTTAATGGAGGGGATTTCAAATGAAGCTTGTTCATTAGCCGGTACACTTGGATTAGGTAAATTGATAGTTTTATATGATTCGAATAGAATTACAATTGAAGGGACAACTGATTTAGCATTTAGAGAAAATGTTGCAAAGAGATATGAAGCATTAGGATGGCAAGTAATCGATGTTGAAGATGGTACAGATTTAGAAGCTATTAGAAAAGCTTTAGAAGAAGCTAAAAAAGATGAAGACAGACCAACATTGATAGAAATTCATACTACAATCGGTTATGGTTCAAGTAAACAAGGAACACCAGCAGTTCATGGAAATCCATTGAATAAAGATGACATTCAAGAAATGAAGAAAACTTTAGGATACGATTGTAAAGAAGAATTCTTTGTTGCTGATGATGTAAGAGAATATTTGAATAACAAAAAAGAAGAGCTTTCAAAATATGAAGAAGATTGGAATTTATTGGTATCAGAATATAAGACGAAATATAGTGAAAAATATGAAGATTTAATGAAAGCGATTAATAATAATTATGATTTTTCATTCTTAGAAAGTGAAGAATATTATGCATTTGATAAAGCTTTAGCTACAAGAGCTTCATCAGGAGTTGCATTAAATAGAATTGCAAAACATGTGAATAATTTATTTGGTGGTTCGGCAGATTTAGCTGGTTCAAATAATACAAGAATGGAAGAATATGGAGATTTTTCAAAAGAAACTCCTGAAGGGGCAAATTTACATTTCGGTATAAGAGAGCATGCAATGGCTGCTATTGCAAATGGTATTCAATTACATGGTGGTTTGCAATCATATACGGGTACATTTTTGTCATTTGCAGACTATATGAAACCCGCAATCAGACTTTCAGCATTAATGAAACAAAAAGTAATTTATATATTTACTCATGATAGTATCGGACTTGGAGAAGATGGACCTACACATCAAGCAGTAGATCAATTGCCAATGTTAAGAGCTATACCTAACATGGTAAATATTAGACCTGCTGATGCAAGAGAAACAGCAGCAGCATGGGCTTATTCAATTAAAAATAATACAAAACCAATTTCATTAATTTTATCAAGACAAACATTACCAAATCTTGAAGGTACGGGAAGCAAGCTATTCAAAGGGGCTTATGTATTAAAAGACTTTGGACAAAATCCTGAAATAATTTTAATGGCAACAGGGTCTGAAGTGCAATTGGCTTATGAAACTGCAGAAAAATTATTTGAAAATGGAAAATCTGTAAGAGTTGTTTCAATGCCATCATTTGAATTGTTTGAAGAACAAAGTGCAGAATATAAAGAATCAGTATTTCCAAAACACATTACAAAGAGAGTTGCAATAGAAGCATCTTCTGAAATGGGATGGTATAAATACATTGGATTGGATGGACTATTTGTTGGTATGTCAACATTTGGTAAATCAGCCCCGGCTGAAGAAGCATTTGAATATTTTGGATTTACAGTTGATAAAGTTTTAGAAAAAATTGCTGAAAAATTCTAATATAATTAAATAAATATGGAAATTTTGAGCAGCTTAGTGTTGCTCAATTTTTTATTTGTATAGGAGAAAATATGACACCACTTTATAAGACGATATATAAAAATATAAAGAAACAAATAGATGATGGTATATTAAATACAGGAGATTTGATAATGTCAGAATCTCAGCTTAGAATGAAATATAAATGTTCGAGAGATACTGTTAGAAAAGCGACATCATTATTAGAAAATAATAATTATATTGAAAAAACTAGAGGAAAACAGGCAAGAGTTAAAGAAAGAAATATATATACATTCCCAACATCAAAAATTGAAACACTAAAAGAATTGAGTAAAAAAAATAATTTGAAAGTTAAAACAAAATTAATATCAATAAGTTATGACGTAAAAGATAAGGAAGAATTTACAAAATATTTTAGTAAGAATGTAGAAGTTAAAAGAGTTAGAAATATAGATGGAGAAGATGTAGTTATTGATATTGATTATTTTGATGCTAATTTAATTAAGGGATTAAATAAAAAAATTTGTGAAGATAGTATTTATAAATTTATTGAAACAAATTTAGGTGTTGAAATCGGTTACTCAAAAAAAATCGTGACAGTACAAAAACCTACAAGTGAAGATATGAAATTGTTAGGGATAGATGAGGATTATTTACTCGTAAACGTTATGTCTACTACATTTACTAAAGACAATTATATATTTCAAACAACTATATCAAAACATAAACATGATAAATTTAGATTTGAAGCCTATGCAGAAAGATAAAATACAAAGGATTTCATATTGCTAAAACCTTCTCATTGTGATATTATTCAGTTAACATACTAGTACGTACATGTTAAAGGAGGGGAATATGGGAAAGTATAGTGAAGATTCTAAAAAATTATTGGAATATATAGGTGGAAAAGAAAATATAAAATCAGTTAGTCATTGTGTTACAAGAATGAGATTTGTATTAATTGATGAATCTAAAGCAGATGTAAGTAAAATTGAAGAGTTAAAATCAGTGAAGGGAAGCTTTACACAAGCAGGACAATTTCAAGTTATAATTGGAAATGAAGTAGACCTATTTTATAATGACTTTACAAAGGTTTCAGGAGTTGAAGGAGTAACTAAAGAACAAGTTAAAGCTGATGCTAAATCAAATCAATCATTTTTACAAAGATTAATGACTAACTTAGCAGAAATTTTTGCACCAATTATTCCGGCAATTGTTGTTGGAGGTTTGATTTTAGGTTTTAGAAATATACTTGAAGGGGTTAAAATGTTTACTGATTCAGGAGCATTTGACTTAGTAAACGGAACAAAGACAATAACAAATATGTCTGTATTTTGGAATGGTGTAAATCATTTCTTATGGTTACCAGGTGAAGCTATTTTTCATTTTTTACCAGTAGGTATAACATGGTCAGTTACAAGAAAAATGGGAACTACACAAATTTTAGGTATAGTTTTAGGTATTACATTAGTATCACCTCAACTATTAAATGCATATGGTGCAGCAGGAGCTCTAGCTGAAGGCAAAGTACCATTTTGGGATTTTGGATTTGCTCAAGTAAATATGATTGGTTATCAAGCACAAGTAATACCAGCTATGTTAGCAGGTTTTGCATTAGCTTATTTAGAAAAATTCTTTAAGAAAATCATTCCAGATGTAGTTCAAATGATATTTGTACCATTCTTTTCACTATTAATTTCAATAGTTTTAGCACACTTGGTATTAGGGCCTATTGGTTGGCAAATTGGTAAGGCAATATCATCAGTTGTTTATACAGGATTAACATCATCCTTAAATTGGTTATTTGCAGCAGTATTTGGATTCTTCTATTCACCATTAGTAATAACAGGTTTGCATCATATGACAAATGCTATAGACTTGACATTAATAAATGAAACTACAACAGCTACACAGCAAGGTACAACATTATTATGGCCAATGATTGCTCTATCAAATATAGCTCAAGGTGCAGCAGTAGCAGCAACAGTATTTTTAAATAGGAGAAATGAAAAATTCAAAGAAGTAGCTATTCCGGCGTGGATTTTAGCATGGCTAGGAGTTACAGAACCAGCTATGTTTGGGGTAAACATTAAGTTAAGATACTCATTCTTAGCAGCTATGATCGGATCATCAATTGCGGGATTATTCTCAGTAGTAACTAATACGGGAGCGTTGGCAATAGGGGTTGGTGGTATACCAGGAATATTATCATTCCCAGTAACAAAATGGCCAACATTCATCATTGCAATGCTTATAGCTATAATAGTTCCAGTTGTTTTAACTGTAATATTTTCAAAAAGAGTAAAGAATAAGTAAATTTAAGGGAGTGTTTAACTCCCTTTATTTGATAAAGGAGATATAATGAATTTTAAGGATAAGGTAGTTTATCAAATATATATAAAATCATTTCAAGATTCTAATGGAGATGGAATTGGAGATTTGAATGGTATAACTCAAAGACTTCCTCAATTAGCAGAATTAGGAGTTGATATTGTTTGGATTACACCTTTTTTTAATTCACCACAATACGATAATGGATATGATGTTGCAGATTATAAATCAATAGATCCTATGTTTGGCAATTTTGAGGATTTTGATAATATGATGAAAAAAGCAAAATCATTAAATATTGATATTATGGTTGATATGGTGTTTAATCACACATCAACACAGCATGAATGGTTTCAAAAAGCTCTTTCAGGTGATGAAAAATATCAAAATTACTATATATTTAAGGATTCCAAAGATGGAAAAGAACCTACAAATTGGCTTTCAAAATTTGGAGGAAGTGCGTGGAAATATGTAGAAAAATTAGATAAATGGTATTTACATCTATTTCATGTTGAACAAGCTGATTTAAATTGGGATAATCCTGAAGTTAGAGAAGAGATTTTTGATGTAGTGAAATTTTGGAAAGATAAGGGCGTAGCAGGATTTAGACTTGATGTGGTTAATTTGATTTCTAAACCTGAAAAATTTGAAAATGATTTTGAGGGAGATGGTAGAGGATTTTATACTGATGGGCCTAACATTCATAAATATTTGAAAGAATTATCTAAAAAAGGTGAATTTAGGGATTTAATTACTGTTGGAGAGATGAGTTCAACAAGTCTTGAAAATTGTATTTTGTATTCAAATCCTAATGAAAAAGAGCTTTCAATGGTATTTAATTTCCATCATCTAAAGGTTGACTATAAAAATGGTAAGGAAAAGTGGATTCTTGATGGAATTAGATGGGATGATTTATTTGGATTATTTGATAGATGGCAAACAGAGATGCAAGAAAAAGGTGGTTGGTCAGCCTGGTTTTTCAATAATCACGATCAACCAAGAGCGATTTCAAGATTTTGTGATGATAAAAATTATCACTATGAATCAGCAACGTTGTTGGGTACACTTACTCATATGATGAGAGGGACTCCATACATTTATCAAGGTGAAGAAATAGGGACTACAAATCCAAGATATTCAACAATTGATGAATATCTTGATGTTGAAAGCAAAAACTATTTTAATATTCTTCTAGAAGAAGGAATGTCAGAAAAAGAAGCTCTTCATGTTATTTCAGAAAGATCAAGAGATAATGGCAGAACACCAATAGCATGGGAAGAAAATTCTGTTAATTACGGATTTTCTGAAACTAAACCATGGCTTGGTTTTGGAAATGTAAGTAATTATTATGATAAAGATAAAAAAGTTGAAAAATCAATTTTTAAGTATTATCAAAAATTAATTAAATTAAGAAAAAATTTTAAGGCAATTTCTGAAGGAAGATACAAGAAAGTTAATTCTATTTATCAAAGCTATGTTTTTGAGAGAATATCAGAAAATGAAGAAATTTTAGTAATATTGAATTTTAAAGATTTTTCAAAAAATCTAGATATCTCAAAAGAGATAATAGAAAAATACAAAGATGGTGAAATTTTAATAAATAATTATGATAATTTTGATATTGAAAATTTAAGACCATATCAGGCAGTGGTTTTGAAAAAATAATAAAAGAGATGATTTCTTTTTGAAGTCATCTTTTTTACATTTATAAAATATTATGTTTTTGATATACTAATATAAGTAAATAACAATAAAAGAGGAATTATGAGAATAAGGTTTAAGAAATTTGCAATACCAGAATTGCAAGAAAATGATTTAGTATATTTTGATCCAAAAAATAATAATGGAAGATGGAATGAAATTTTTGAAAATAACAATCCTATTCATTTGGAAATTGGAGCTGGAAGAGGGGGATTTGTAGCAACATTAGCGGAACAAAATCCAGATATTAACTATGTTGCAATAGAAATGGATGCAAATATTTTAGTTTATGCGGGAAGATTATTTTTAGAACGTAGTCTTAAAAATATCAGAGCAATTAGAGGATTTGCTGAATATTTAGGCGACCATTTTAATGAAGATGAAATTTCAAAAATATATATTAATTTTTCAAATCCATGGCCAAAGAAGAAGCAACATAAGAGAAGACTTACCCATCCAAGACATTTGAAAATATATAAGGAAATCCTTAAAAATGGTGGGGAAATAGAATTTAAGACAGATGATAGACCATTTTTTGAGGACAGTTTGGAATATTTTAAGGAATCAGGGTTTGAAATTTTAGAATATTCATTTGATTTGAAATTAGAAGATAAGCCGGATAATATTGTTACAGAATATGAAAGCAAATGGAGAGGAATGGGAGTTCCTATTTGTTATGCAAGAGTAAAATCTGTGTGATTATAGAAAAAATAAGGGCTGTTGCAAATAATTAAAAATGTTATTTTGTAATAGTCTTTTTACATTGTAATTTTAGATATACCATTCAATTTAATAGCAAAAAAAATGGATTAAAAATATATAAAAGTACCATTCCAAACTAAATAATAGAAAAAGGAATTGATAAGAAAATAAGATTTATACTATTCAATTTAACATTAATAAAAAAAGAATAGATTTTAATAAGGGATTTTATACCATTCAAAAGAACTAAACTTACAATGGAATGGATTGAGTAATAAAATTTATACCATTCTAAAAGTGAAAATCATAAAAAGAAATGAAAAATCAAGGTAATAACAGCAATTCTTATTAATAAAACATATATATGAATTGGAAATATAAATAAAAGAGGATGTTGCAAATAACTAATTATTATTGCAACATCCCATATTTTTATAAGTAACATTTTATAACAGCGACATAAAAATTTAATTTTGATATAATAGAATAAAACAAGACAGGAGAATAAAATGAAACTTATTTGCTATAAAAAATGCAGCACTTGTAAGGCTGTTGAAAAAATGTTAAAAGAAAAAAATATTCAGTACAAATACAGAAATATTGATACTGAAAATCCGTCAAAAGAAGAGTTAAAGTTGTGGCACGAAAAATCTGGATTAGATATAAAAAAATTCTTCAATACGAGTGGTACAATTTACAAAGAAAATAAAATCAAAGATAAATTAAATGATATGACTTTAGATGAAAAATATGAGATATTATCCACAAATGGAATGCTTGTGAAAAGACCAATTTTACTTGAAGAGGATAAAATTTTAGTTGGGCCGGAAGTTAAAAAATATATAGAGGAATTAGAATAAGATGGCATTAGTTAAAGCGAAAATTACAAAAATGGTTTATCCAAACTACTCAATCGCATATGGGGAGAATGGAAAACAATATAGATTTAAAGGTGGAATTTTAGGACAAACAGTTATGCTTAAAGGTGGAAAACTTAAAGCTGGTTTTAATAAAGCGAAACTAATTGAAATAGTTGAAAAATCACCACTTGAAATCAATAATATCTGTGAAAACCCAAACAATTGCAGTGGATGCAAATTTCAAAATGTTGATTATCAAAAAGAGTTAGAAATTAAAGAAGAGATGATTAATGAGCTATATAGTGAAATTCATTGGAATGAAAATATAAAAATAAATCCATCTCCAATAATTTCTTCCTACAGAAACAAAATGGAATATACATTTGGTGATGAGGTTAAGCATGGACCATTGACATTAGGAATGCATAAAGTCGGTTGTTTTTATGAAATAGTTGAAGATGGAGGATGTCAAATATCGCACACTGATTTTGAAGTAATACGAGAATACACACAAAATTTCTTTAGAAAATATGAATTTGATTTTTACCATAAAGTTTCACATCATGGATTTTTAAAGTTTTTTGTAATAAGATATTCATTTTATCAAAAAGCATTCATGCTAAATCTTGTAACAGCAACAACTGATAAGCTTACTCAAGAAATTTTTGATGACTTCATTTCAGGCTTCCAAAGTATGAATATTGAAGGAAAAATAACTTCATTTTACCACACAATTTCAGATTCAATTTCTGATGCAATCAAGCCCGATACAATTACGAAAATTTGGGGAGAAGAGCATTTAACAGAAAAAATTAATGGATTAATTTTCAATATAAGTCCATTTTCATTTTTCCAACCAAATCCAAAAGGTGCAGAAAATTTATACAATAGAGCGGTAGAATTCGCTGGAGAAATAGATAACAAGACAGTTTACGACTTATATTGCGGTACAGGAACTATTTCACAAATTTTTGCTAAAAAAGCAAGAAAAGTAATCGGAGTTGAAATCGTTGAAGAAGCAGTAATCAAAGCCAAAGAAAATGCAGAAATCAACAACTTATCAAACCTTGACTTCAGAGTAAATGATGTATTAGCCGAAATAGACAATTTAACTGATAATCCAGACATCGTGGTATTAGATCCACCAAGAAGTGGAATCCATGCAGATGCCATCTCAAAAATCTGCCAAATGAACGCACCAACAATTGTTTACATCTCATGCAATCCACAAACCCAAGTCGAAGACTTAAAACTATTTATGGATGGCGGATATAAAATCGAAAAGATAGAATGCTTTGATCAATTTCCGAGGACTATGCATGTGGAGTGCATAGCGTTGATACAAAGAGTGAAATCGTGAAAATCCTGCATTTTAAGCAGTTTTACAAGCATTATGTCTTTAATGAAGATGGCGATGGAGGAAGAAAAAAAGTCCTAAAAAATTATATTGATGTTTATGTTTGCATTGATATGGTGTGTGGAGATACAAAGGGTGAATTGGGAAGTGAGGAATAAGAAATGATGAGATGGATAATAAAAATAATCTTGTTTCCATTCAGCTTGCTACTTAGTATCCTCACAGCCTTTCTAACATTCCTGCTCGGCATAGGAACAACTATTCTGTATTTCTTAATGCTAATGTGTATAGTTGCTGCAATAGGCTCATTTATGCAAAAAGATATATCGCTTGGCATTGAGGCATTGGTATTAGGATTCCTGTTAAGCCCATACGGAATACCGATGGTTGGAGCAGCAGTTATAGCATTTCTTCAAGGAATCAATGAAGCAATAAAATCAATCTAAAAAATTTTATAAAAATGGTTACCAAAGACGATAGAGAAAAAAACTATCGTCTTTTTCTTGCACGAGTTCGATTAAAGAGAACATATTTATGAAAAAAAGTGTATTTTATGGTATAATATATTAAATTTAGGTTTCTTGAACGGAGGATAAGAATGAGGGTTTTTAGTTATAAAAGATTGTTCAAAAAACTAATTGATTTAGATATGACAAATAATGAATTGATGGAAAAGGCAAAAGTGGGTAAAAGTACATTTTACAAAATGAAGAATGGGCAAAATGTAACTACTGATGTCTTGCTTAGAATTTGTAATGCTTTAGACTGTAGTATTGAAGAAATAGTAGAGTGTATTAAGAAAGAAAATTAATATCTTGAATGGTTAAATGAATAAATGAGTTATATATGATTTGTTAAATAGGGGTGGCAATGTGTTGCTTATCAGTCAATGCATTAAACATGATTTTGATGACTTCACTTTACATGGTGCGGGGATACCACTATGCTTACATATAATTTATCAAAAGGGAAATCTTTGAACGAATTCATAAATAAAGGGAACAATGATAAGATAATAATATGCTTATTTATTATGTTATATACGCAAGATTAAAGGGGATATTGAAAGATGAGAGATGGTACCATTGAATATAAAGTAAAAGTATTTATTAGCTCAAAATGTGGTGGAAGATATACTTTGGTAAGGAAGGCGTTAAAATCTTTATTATCAGAAACAAATATAGTTCAAGTATTTATATTTGAAGAGCAAGGGCCATCAAGCCAACATGTAATAGATAGTTATATCACAAAACTAGATGACTCGGATTTATGCGTGTTCTTGATAGATAATAAGGATGATGTGTCGGATGCTGTCTTGAAAGAACAAAAACGGGCTAGAGAATTAAAAAAGAGGGCATTATATATTTTCTGTGATGAAGATAAAAAGGAACCTACACAACTACAATTAGAAATACGAGATAGCTTTAGAGAAAAATATGACGTAGTTCACGAGTTTTCTGACTTTATTGAAAAAGTATATACTGGAATAATGAGAGATGTTGTTGATATTTATAGAAACTATTGTAGAGAACAATTCGTTGATTTTGCTATTAATGAAGATACAGAAGAGATAAACGTTATAAGTAATAACTATATTATTGATAAAGAACTTTTTCAAGGATTTACTATGACGAGAAATGTAGCTAAAGAGATAATATTTAATACAAAAAAAGAAGAAAGTTCAAGATTAAATTTTAAATTAGATAAAGTGCTTAGTATAATGTTTTCAAATCTATTAGGTCACAATACAAATATACCGATTAATTATTCTAGTTTAGCAAATGAGTTATGTAATAGACATGAATCTTACTTGAAGTCTTTTATTACATATAGAGTTAGAGCTATAGAAGCATATTTTTCAAATGAATTAGATGAATGTGCCAATGAATTAGAAAATGCATACAATGAATCGATTAATAATGATAAAATACCAAACTGGCTTTCCAATGATGTTTTAATTGATTGGAGAAATATTATTGTCTTGCAAGATGAGATAAATAATCAATATTCGTTAGAAATGAAACCACAAACTTTATTGGAAGAAAATCAGGAAAATGTATATTATCCATTACTTGATAGATGTACAGGTAGTTTATCACAAAAACTGCTTAAAAGGTTAATGGCTCAGAAGGTAGATTCTCCATATACAACACATTTTGAAGGAGTGGATGATATTCTTGATGATGTGTCTAATTCATTTATATTATCAATGACTTATGGTTCTCTAACACATCTGTTGTTAATTAGAGATAGAATGATTAGTATACTTTCAAGCTTAAATTTTTTGTATTATGATCATAATATGTACATTTTTCTTATTAAATTATTATTAATGGAACAAAAAGATAAAGAATTAGAAAAAATTATAAGAGCTTATAATCAAAGTACAGATACGATAAATGCAACAGATATTGTGAATATGATTTCAGGAATAAATTTAATCCCAGTTCCACATAAGAGGTTTATTTCAAAATTATTGATCTTAAAACATTATGGTTACTACTTCGGTGATGATTTATTCACTTCATATGTATATCAAGTATTTAAAGAGGTTGATATATGGATTGCAGATGAAAATAGAATTCTAAGTATAGCAAGCTATATCTTTGAATTTTTAATATATAATATATCTAGAATAGATAATAATAAAATTATAGAAGTATGCATAACTCTTATAGAAAAAAACTTCAGGATATATTTCGATAATATATTAAAAGTATTAAGTAGAATTAATTATTCAAAAATATCTACTATCAATCAGGAGAAAGTACTTAAATTGATAATTGATATGATAATGAATGAAGAAATAAGAAAAGGTTGCAATGTACTTTCAAGTTACTTGATAGTATTAAGGAAAAATATAACGATAGATGTTGAATTATTAGATACTACTATTGAAGAATGTATGAACAGCTTTTACTTATCTGAATATTTACTAGAGATAGAGCATAACAGAGGTGATGAAACATACAAGCATATTAATAGGTATATTAAAAGAATTAATCAACGTAATAAAGAGCAAGGAAAGAATGGAACTATAATTGGATATGCTGATGACCCCTATAAAACAATTAGAAATATTATAGAGTTCGATAAACTAAAGCTAGATACAAAACATATAAAATCAATATTATCTTCTATTGTTAGAACATTGCGAGAAGAAAAACAGACTATTGGAGACAAGATTAGAGCAATTGAACTATTCATTTACCTGAAGAACAAATATCCTTATGAAAAAGAATTGGATTTAACATTTTACTCAATAATAGAAGATAAAGAATTAGTATTGTGCGGACGCGAGGACATGTTTTTTGAAAAGGCATCTCTAAGTACTTTAGAATTTAGCTTTATGATGTTACAATTATGCTTCAATAAATATGATTTTTCGGATGTTCTTTCTAAAATGGCAATATTTTCTCAAAAATCAGAAACAGAAATTATAAAATCATTTGAAACTTTAAAATCATTTTTGTATAATGTAGACTTTGACAAATTAGAGGATAGTGTTTTATCTACAATTATTCAGTATTCAATAGGCTTGAGTTCTCATAATGAAAAAGATATAAGAGTGCAAGCTACAAGAACAATAATATTGTTATGTAAGTCTAAATATAAAGAGTTAGCATTAAATCAATTATCTAAAATGATGGATAATGAGATATATCAGATTAAAATTGAAATAATATATGGTGTCTATGAATTAGATTTTAAAGATAATACAAAAAAGAACTATATTATAAAGAAGGGCTTAGTAGATAATCATTATTTGATACGAAAGGCTGCAAATGAAACCAAAGAGAAAATAAGCATAAATAATGATACAATCTAGAATAAATTTATTACTATTTATAGCTTCTTACTAAAGTTGGATGGACTAGGCGTACGAAAACATTATCAAGATATGGATTTTATGACTATAGTATAGATTTTATGATATATAAACAAATGGTTTAAAAAGGCTTAAGGATAATCTTAAAAAAGTTTATAAAAAAAATTGGAAAATACGAATTAGACTTATTATCTTGCGAAAGAATCCAATGGTATTTGAATATGCATAAATTAAATGTTGAGGGTTTTCTAGAAATTATATTTAAGATGTATATCATTAAAAAAATAGTTGATAGAGATGAAGTAAGTCTATCTCTCCATCTCCTTACCCATATAAATTCCATAATTTTTTCGTATCTTGTAAAGCTAGTCCATTGTAGATTTTGTAGAAGAATACTCTTGCATAGTGGTATTCTTTTTTTCTTGTAATTTATCAAGTTTAGATAAAATATCCTTTGAATCTGGGAGATTGGAATAGGATTTTTTGAGTTCTGAAAGGGCATTTTCATATAGGGTAATCTGAGCTTTGTGTTAATGTCAACATAATAATGTACAAAACCGATTAAATAAAAATGTATAATTTGAAGAGATTAATAACATCAGATATGTGGTAAAAACTTTTAATGATGATTATGAAATTGATTTATCTATTGAAATTGACAAGGCTGTAAAACATGGTGAGAAAGAAAGCATCATTGAACAGATTAAGAATTTCCAAAAGCAACAAGACAAGGATGAAAGTTATAGAAAAAAATCAAAGGAAAAATACCATAGAGACGAAATTTAGTTATATAAGGGAGTCGAGATTCACGACTCCCATATTAAGTTACTCTGTAAGTAAAATATACTTTACTTAGAATAGTTATAAAATTGTAAGTAAAATATATCGTTGAAAATTTTACTTACAGATCATATAATTGATTTAAGTAAAAAATATTTAACTTAGAAGCAATTTTATATGTGATTAGAAAATAATAGAGCAGGTAAACTAATAAGGATGCAAAGTGATTATGAATGCTTTGTTCCAAATAATTTGCAAGATATTGATATTAATATTGATGCAAATATAAATAGGCTAATTAAGAAAGCATATTTACTTTTAGGTAGATTAGATGGAATGGCTATCACTTTACCAGATATTGACCTATTTGTATCTATGTATGTACAGAAAGAGGCTGTAATAAGTTCTCAAATTGAGGGGACGCAGGCTTATCTAGTTGATGTACTTCAAAAAGATAGAAATAATGAAAAAATAAAAGAAACAGAAGAGATTGTAAATTATATTAAAGCTACAAATTATGCCTTTAATAGACTCAAAGATTTACCATTAAGTATGAGATTAATTCGAGAAACACATAAAGTGTTATTGTCTAAAGTTAGAGGGAAAGAGAAAATGCCAGGGGAATTTAGAAAGTCCCAAAGCTGGATTGGTCCTTCAGGCTCAACATTAAAAGCTTCAAACTTTATACCTCCAGCACCAGGTGAAATGGATATTTGTTTGAGTGATTTGGAAAAATATATCCATGAAGAAGATATAGTTGATGACTTAATAAAAATTGCCCTAGTGTATTATCAATTTGAAACAATTTACCCATTCTTAGACGGTAATTGAAGAATCGGAAGATTACTTATAATCTTGTATTTGAAGGAGAAAGGGCTCATTGAATACCCTATTCTATATCTAAGCTATTTCTTTAAGAAAAACAGGAGCAAGTATTATGAACTATTAAATAATGTGCGGTTTAAGGGAGAGTTTGAAGAATGGGTCAAGTTTTTTGTAGAAGGCATTTGTGAAATATCAGAGGATTCTATCAAATCAATTCAAGATATTGTTCAGTTAAAAGCAAAAGATACTGAAAAAATACGCAACATTACTAAATGCAATGTATCTCACCTTTTATCTGTATATGATTATTTATTGAAACATCCATTTGTAGAAGCTGAATATATCAGAAATTTATTGGCTCTAAGTAAACCAACAATCAATAAGATTTTTGAATCTTTGGTAGAGCTAGAAATATTAAAGTTGGTTGAAGAGAAACAAAGGTATAGGCAATATGTTTACAAGGCATATGTAGATATACTTTCAGAAGGAACGGCTCTATAATTAACAGAAATTGTTCAACAATCTCGATACTTATCTAATGATTTAAGAAGTTGGACAGCCATTTTTTCTTGTGATATTACTAAAATAGTTCTCTTATATGTTTAGAGCATACAAAACGCTTAAAAAGTAAATTTGACGAGTGTAAAAAGGTAATTACAGAAGTGTAAATATTAATGCTAATATAAAAATGTACAAAATTAATTATGATTATATTGACAGTTCCAATACAAAACAAGGAAAAAAAACATGGAAGTCAGCAACTGAAAGAATATGACATTTTTAATAAGACACAAATAATTAATTCTGATTTTGATAAATTTACAAAGAAAATAAATAGTATTAAGAAATGAACTGATGAAAAAAATTAGGTTTTAGCTTATCTCAAGATCTAATCTTCAAAAATTAAAATTCAGAAATAGTATATTATTTTTGAGGAATTTTTTATAGAGGATTAACCCTTAATTATTAAATTATCGATCAAAGCATAGTAGATTTTAAGGGATAAAATAAATTATATAGGAGACATTATGTTATATTTATTTAATCTATTAGTCCCGGTATTAATGATTATTTTAGGTATATTAACAAAAAATAAACCAATAAAAAAAATTAATTCATTTATGGGATACAGAACTGAGTTATCAATGAAATCACAAAAAAATTGGGAAATTGGTCAAAAACTTATGGGAAAAGTTTTGCTTAAAGCAGGAATATATTTGTTATTTTTAAGTATAATATTTATATATATAGTTGAAAAATTTGGTTAAGATAAAGTATTATTTGGAATTTTTATGATATTCCAATCATTTTACTTTTTATTTACCATACCAATTATAGAATTACAATTGAAAAAAGAAGTTGATGAATTATAAATATTAAATAAACTCATTAAACCTTAATTTAAGGAGAAATCGATTATAAGGAATAAATTAATGAGAAATTTTAATTATTCTAAAATTAAAGATAAAAAATGGGATTCAGAAGTTCTTGGTTTAGTTGCTTCGATTTATAGATACCAGGATAAGCGGCAACTTTAAAGGAACTTGGAAGATTTATTAAACAAGATATTAGAGAACTTTGCCCGTCATTAAGTGTAAGTTCGATTGAAGGATCATTATTGAAGGATCATTGAGGAAGTTAGTAGCTTAAGGTGATATTAAAAGATTGGGTATAGGAAGAGCTACAAAATATATATGATTAAAATGAAAATTCATTAAAACGAAAAATAATTAAGGGAAAGCATCTATATAAAAAAGTAGGTGCTTTTTTGGTATGTAAAATTGATAGCTAGGAATTTATTGCAGAGAAAACTGAAAGAGTACATTGAGATTGCAGATGAAGAAGTAAGAAAATAAATCCTGATTTATGTATAAAAGGGAAATAATGAACTATATTGATTTTTATATAAGATGTTTTATTGTATGGAGGTAAGATATATGTATGAAATTTCTAAAGAATTTGCACGAAAAATAGTATATGAATTGAAGACTCACATTAACGCCAATTTTAATTTTATGGATAAATCAGGAGTTATCATAGCATCGGTTGATCCTACTAGAATAGGAGGTTTACATTTAGGAGCAAAGCAAATTATTGATAAGTCTTTGGAGATGTTTTATATAAGTGCTGAGATGGAAAATGAAAATACAAAAGAGGGGATAAACTTAGTCTTAAAAGTGTTTGGAGAGATAGTAGGAGTTGTAGGCATTACAGGAAAAAAAGATAAGGTCATGCCCTATGCTACAATAGTTAAGAAAATGACAGAAATAATGATTGAGGGTTCAATCATTAAAGAAGATAGCAGATTAAAAAGACATATAAAGTATAGATATATAGAAGATCTTCTTGCAAATCCTGCACTGTCAAAAAATCATGATTTTATAACCAGAGGAATAGAAATTGGAATTGATATAAGATTAAAAAGAAGGGCGGTAGTATTTTCCTTAAAGAATTATGCGGATTTGATTGTTTCAATTGAAGGTCAGAGAATTATAGATAGCATAGATGATATAGTGAGAGAATTTGCAGATTATAACACAAAAATTTTATATTTGTATTTACCAAGTCACTATACATTTTTTTATAATGTGGATGATTTTAGATTTGAAAATAAATTATATAAATTAGGGAATAAAATAAATCAAATGTTTAATCAAAGACTTATATTTGGTATAGGAGATATCATAAGTGATAAAATCTCCTATAGGAACTCATACACTCAAGCACTAAGAGCTAAAGAATTGGCTGTAAAGATTGGAAAAAGTATAGTTTATTATGATGAGTTGCAATTGGAGAATTATCTATTGGACATAGATATGGATAAAATGAATAGTTTTATTAATGCTTTTTCAGAAAAAATACCACGTTCCGACCTTCTTTTGTACATACAAATCATAGATGCGTATTTTGAGAGTGACGGATCTATAAAATTAATCGCTAAAAATTTTTATCTTCACAAAAACACAATTCAGTATAGATTGCAAAAGATGTTTGAATTTACAGGTTTTGATATTCGAAAGCCTTCACACGCTATATATTATTATTTTTTCTTAGAGTTTTATAGAATTTTATATGGCGTAGAAGGGTAAATATAAATTTAGTATATAAAACTAAAAATATGCTGAAAAATCATTCTCCATAACATAGAAAACACTTTCTTTTGAGAATATAATTTATATTAGATATGCAGGAATTTGAGCATATAAAATTTATTTTAGGAGGAAAGTATGACAGGCATTTCATTTTCAATTGTTTTTATAATTGCAATTGTAATCATGATATTACTTATTAGTAAATTTAAGGTTCACCCTTTTTTATCAATATTATTTGTTTCTGTTGCATTAGGTTTAATAGGAGGAATCCCATTAAATAATGTTACAAATGAAAAAGGAGAAGTTATAAAGGGCATTGCTTCCGTAGTAGGAGAGGGTTTTTCATCTACATTTACCAGCATAGGGATTGTTATAATTTTTGGGGCTTTATTAGGCACTATACTCGAAAAAACCGGTGCAGCAATTAAGTTATCAGACATGGTTATAAAATTAGTAGGGAAAAAAAGACCGGATATAGCTATAATGCTTATGGGATGGGTAGTTTCAATACCCGTTTTTTGTGACTCGGGATTTGTAATATTAAATCCAATTAGAAAAGCGTTAGTTAAGAGAACAAATATATCGGGTGTTACCATGTCAGTTGCTTTATCAGTTGGGCTATATTGTTCACATGTATTTATACCACCTACTCCGGGACCGATAGCAGCTGCGGCAACGTTAGGCGTTGGAGATTATTTATTAACTGTTATGTTTTATGGTTTTTTAGCATCTATACCTGCTTTAATAGGAGGCTACTTATATGCTAAATATATAGGAAAAAAAGTCGAATCTAATGAAGATATAGCAAATGAAAAAGATATAAAGACTTACGAGGAATTGGTAAAAGAATATGGTCAATTGCCTTCTGGGTTTATGTCTTTATTTCCAATTTTATTTCCAATAATTTTAATGGCATTTTCAAATATATCAAAGATTGCCGGATGGAAAGGAACTTTAAGAGAAATATGTGTATTTTTTGGTACTCCTATAGTTGCCTTGGCTGTAGGTGTGATACTTTCAATAATAATATTATTTTCAAGAAAAGAAATTTCAAAACTTTATGAATATACAAATGATACATTAAAGGTTGTAGGACCTATACTATTTATCACAGCGGCTGGGGGAGTTTTGGGAAAAGTTATATCAAATACCAGTTTAGTTTCTTATATAGCTGAAAATGCACAAGTTTTTCAATCTATAGGAATATTTTTCCCATTTATACTTTCGGCAATATTCAAAACGGCTCAGGGCTCTTCAACTGTAGCTATAACTACTACCGCCGGAATTATGGCTCCATTATTGCCGGCTTTGGGATTTTCTACACCTCAACATGCTGCTTTAGTTGTAATAGCAATTGGTGCTGGAGCTATGACTGTATCCCATGCTAATGATTCATATTTCTGGGTAGTAACAAATTTTGGTGGAATGGAGGCGGATCAAGGATATAAAACTCAAACTATTGCAACATTAATCGAAGGAATTTGTTCTATGGTTGCAGTATTTATTATCTCTTTATTTATTTAATTGAAAGGAGTTAGTTATGACAATTAGAAAACATGCTTATCAAATTATAAGGCAAACACTTGAAGCTGTTCAGCCTGATAATGCTGTAAAAAAAGCACTATCACAAATAAATTTACAATCAAAAAATCTATATTTATTAGCTATAGGTAAGGCAGCTTGGAGTATGGCTAATGCGGCAGCAAAAGTTTTAGGCAATAAAATTAACAAAGGTATAGTAATCACAAAATATGATCACGTGATGGGAGAAATTCCAAATATTAAATGTTATGAAGCTGGGCATCCGATTTCGGATGATAATTCCTATTATGCTACAGATCAAGCTCTGAAAATGGTTGAAAATTTAAATAAAGATGATTTGGTTTTACTATTGATATCAGGAGGAGGTTCAGCTCTATTTGAAAAATCAATAATACCGAAAGATCTTACCAAGGATATTAATGAACAGCTTTTAGCTTCGGGAGCAAGTATAGAAGAAATAAATACTATAAGAAAAAGACTTTCTAAGGTCAAGGGTGGAAGATTTGCTCAATTGTGCCATCCTGCGAGGCTTGAAGTTATAGTTTTAAGTGATATTATAGGAGATCCTTTAGATATGATAGCCTCGGGACCTGCTTATCCAGATAAGTCAACTAGTCAGCAAGCTTTAGAAATAGTAGATAAATATAATCTTAGAATTTCTGATGATATAAAAAAACTATTACTTATAGAAACTCCTAAGCATATAGAAAATGCACATCATATCGTAATGGGAAGTGTTAAGGAATTGGTTCATCAAGTATCTAATTTTGCAAATAAATTAGGTTATAAATCACTTATCTTAACAGATGAGCTAGATTGTATAGCTAAAGAAGCAGGCTCTTTTTTAGCCTCTATTGTAAAGACATATAGAGATAAAGGACCACTTGCAATTATATTAGGAGGAGAAACAGTTGTAGAGATTACAGGAAATGGAAAAGGTGGCAGAAATCAAGAAATAGCTCTAAGTGCGGCAGAAAAAATTTCATCTTTAGATAATGTTATAATTTTCAGTGTAGGCTCTGACGGTACAGATGGGCCAACTGATGCTGCCGGAGCAATAGTTGATGGTAATACAAAAAGACTGTTAGAAGATAAGGGATATAAAATTTATGATATATTAAAAAATAATGACTCTTATTCTTACTTAAAAAAAGTTGATGGTCTTATAATTACAGGGCCTACAGGTACTAATATAAATGATTTTACAGTTGCTTTAATTAGATAGTAAATGAGTTTATTGTAAAATAGATGATTATCCTTTAAATTACAAAAATTTAATAAAAAGCACTAAAAAGAGCTCTGGATTTGAATATCTAGAGCTCTTTTATATGGTATAGTATTAATATTAAAAACTAAAATAATATACCCTAAAACAAATTTTTAGTCATTTGTAACAATACCATAGTTTATTAAATTGTCCTTAGTTAATATTTGAATTGATATGAATGGTGTTATAAAATTGTTTTATTTTTTAGCTTCATTTTTTCTATTTCTTCATTTATAGAAGATTTTTTTAAGTTGAAAAAATTTATCCAATAATCAACATCAATATTTTTAAGATTTTCTCTATATTATCAGATTGTAAAAATAGATAAGACAAAAAAACTTGTTAGGAGAACCTAATTGATGTATAATAATTTATAGACGACACCGTCGATAACTATTAAAGGAGGAAGAATGTGTGCGGCTAAAAGACTAGGTGAGGCGGAGAGAAGAAAAGAAATTATGGATTCAGCTGCAAAAGTAATTGCAGAAAAGGGTTTTGAAAAGACAACAATGGAAGAAATTATTGCAGGAACAAGTTTATCTAAAGGTGGAGTTTATCACTATTATGGAAGTGTTATCGAAATTTTTAGAGACATTATGATTAACGGAAACAAATACAGAGATGAAATTATAAGAGAACATTTGGCTAAGTCTCATAAAAATGTTACTAAGGAGTTTATGGCTAAGGAGCTTGTAACAAAGATAATTGACGATAATCCGTACATACCACTTTATGTTGAGTTTTTAATTGCTAAAAAAAGAAATCCGGAGTTGAGCAATCTAATGATAGAACTACAGGAGCAGACAAAAGAAAGACTCAAAACGGTTATGAATGAAGAACCAAGATGGATAACCGACTCAAATATTTTTCAATTAGTTACTGATTTTGTAAATGCAATGATTCTTGCATCAAATGTTTTGGAAGCAAGAGAAAATTTGACCAAGAATAGGCATATTTTAGAAAAAATGATTATTTGTATATTTGAAAACGGAGGCACTGAAAATGAAGTTTTATAAAATTATTTTTAATATTTTTCGTGAATATGATTGTTAGGTTGTGAAATTTCAAATTAAATAAGGTATGGTTTTATAAATAATGGAGAGTTTTTTGAAGAAAACATCAAACTGTTTATTGACAGCTATGATAAGGTAAATAGAGTATTTTTTTTTATAATCGCAGTGTAGTTGTACGCTAAGAAAGGAGAAAAATTAATGAAGAAGAAAAAAAATAATGATGAATTGTTTGATAAATCTTCGGACAGCAAGAAGTCTAATGAAAATGAAAATTTAATAAAAGAAATAGAAAGTTTAAATCTTGATGTCCCTATTGAGATTATGCAGCGAATCGAAAGTGATATTGAGCAAAGTGAAAAACAACCCAAAATCAGTATGGGTGGATTAAATAAAGCACTTATGAATGTAGCTCCGGAGTATAAGGGGAGGATGCGTCTTTCTGTTATTTTTGCCTGCGTTGGAGAACTTTTTAGTTTTTCTGCTTATTTCTTCAGTGCTTATGCGGCAGGATGGTTAATAAAAAATTCCGGCGGTAATCCTGTCGGGTTTGATTTACTTTTGAAATATGCTTTTTTAGCGGTAGGATCATTGATGCTTTACTTTATATTTACTGGATTTAGTACAACAATTTCACATAAAACATCATTTTCTATACTTTCAAAACTTAGACAGACTTTATTTGAAAAATTAAAGGTAATTCCGATGGGATACCTAGTGGATAATCCTGTGGGCAAAATTAAGGTAATTATCATGGATAGAGTAGCGGATATGGAAGATTGGGTAGCACATATTATACCGGAATTGCCCAGCAGACTTTTACATCCGATACTATGTATAATCATTTTATTTTTATTAGACTGGCGTATAGGATTGTCAATATTTGTACCACTGCCAATTGCTTTTATCGGAATGGCTACTATGATGTACAAGTACCGTAGCAGGATGGCTGTGTGGCTATCGAGTTATGCCAATGTTGCGGACAGAAGTGCTGAGTATGTTCGTGGGATTCCTGTAATCAAAGCTTTTGCACAAGATAAAGTTTCTTATGGAAAATTTGCAGATGCTGTAAAATTCTATCATTTTTCTACGATGAAGTGGTGGAAACAAAGTTGGTTCGGAAGAGCACTTATGACTGCGGCTATGATGACACCACAGATAGTTAGTATGCCTTTAGCTTTTTATTTATATGGGAACGGACAAATAGGCATCGAAACCTTAATTTTATCACTTATACTGCCGATAGCTATTCTTCCACAGGCTTTTGCAATCATGATGAGCTTTGAACTTTTCCAAATGGCATCCAATACTTGGGTATCTATACAAGAACTCATTGATATGCCTGTACAAAAGCGACCTGATTCAAAAAATAAAGTTGCTATAGACAAGAATAAAGGAATTAAGTTTGATAATGTAAGTTTTTCTTATCATGACGGAACTGAGGTATTGCATAACATTTCTTTTGAAACAAAACCCGGAGAAGTAACTGCACTTGTGGGACCTTCAGGTGGAGGAAAATCTACGATTGCAAAACTTTTGGCAGGATTTTGGGATCAGTCATCGGGCACAATCTCTATTGGAGGTGTGGATACAAATAAAATCTCATTTAAACAGCTTGCAGAAGAGATTTCTTTCGTATCACAAGATAACTTTCTATTTGATGTTAGTATCAGAGATAATATAAGAATTGGTAAACCGTGGGCGAGTGAGGATGAAATTATTGCGGCAGCAAAAGCTGCTCATTGTCATGATTTTATTATGGCACTTCCTGAGGGGTATGATACTAAAGCGGGTGAAGCAGGCGGAGCGATGTCAGGTGGAGAAAGACAACGTATAACTCTTGCCAGAGCAATATTGAAACCTGCATCAACAATTGTCTTAGATGAGGCAACAGCTTATGCCGATCCGGAAAATGAAGCACTCATTCAAGAAGCATTATCTCATCTTGTAAAGGGAAAAAATCTTGTGATGGTTGCTCATAGATTAAATACAATTAAGCAGGCACATCAAATAATTTTAATTGATAAAGGTAAAATTATAGCTAGAGGTAAACACGATGAACTTATGAAAGAGCCGCTATATGCAAGTCTTTGGAAACAATATTTAGGAGAGGAGTAGGATATGAAGTTTATAAAATTATCATTTAAATTAGCGGGACAGTATAAAAATCGACTTAAAGCGGGAATATTACTTATTTTTCTTCAAAACGCTTCCGTGTTGTTTGGATTTTTCGCTCTATTCCTTGCATTCGGTTGGATGAAAGAAATTACTGTTGGACATATTTGGACTATTTTTGGAGTATTGTTTGCATCTTTTCTTTTCAATTTTCTCACAGGTTGGGCGAAAAGTGGTCTTAGCGACGGTGTTTTCTTCGGAATTTTCAAGGATTACAGACTTAAAGTCGGAGAAAAACTTAAAAAAGCACCTATGGGATATTTTGCAGAACAAAGTTTATCAAGAATTATGGCAGCATTTACCAATGTTATGAAGAGTCTTGAAAACTACTCTGCAATGAGCATAGACTTTGCTGTTTCCGGAATTTCAATATCATTTTTCCTATTGATTGGAATGTTCGGTGTAAATATTAAAATCGGGATTTTAACTTTGATTTGCTTAATCTTTATTTGGCTATGCGTATTCCTTATGACTAATCAAGCAAAGAAAGAAATTGCACGTGAACATACTGCCATTACCAAGTTGGGAGATGCTTTAGTCGACAGTATCAGCGGTATTCCTGTGCTTCGAAGTTTTCCGCTTGTGAATGAGAGCGTTGAGGAGGAAATACATTCTAAATTGAAAAATGCTTCTGAGGAGCTTAGACTTACTCAAGTACATTTTGAGATGGTTTTTGTTATTTATGCCAGAATTTTTTCTACCGTTATCAATATTTCGAGCCTGTTGGTTACACTATTTTCTTGCTATCTTTATACTAAAGGAGAGGTTTTATTACCACAAGCACTCACTGTTTCGGCTGCCGGTTTTATGATTTTTGGTGGATTAAAACAACTTGAGAATGCAGCTATTTTAATGGTTAAAAATCCTGCCAATATGCAGTATTTGGAGGAAGTTTTAGATATTCCTGAAATAAGTGATGGGACTGTAGAAGTTATGAAAAACAATGATATTGTATTTGACAAAGTGAATTTTGGTTACGATAAGAGAAATCCTGTCTTAAAAGACCTTTCATTTACAATTCCGCAGGGTTCGAGGACAGCTATTGTAGGACCTTCCGGTTCAGGGAAAACTACAATTATCAATTTAATATCTCGTTTTTATGATGTTGACAGTGGTGAAATAAGATTGGGAAATAAGGATATACGAGATTATAAAGTGGAAAATTTACTGAAAAATCTTTCTCTTGTTTTCCAGGATGTTTATCTTTTCAGAGATACCATAGAAAACAATATTCGCTTTGCAAATCCTGATGCAAGTCATGAACAAGTAGTGGAAGCTGCTAAGAAGGCTCGTTGTCATAATTTTATTATGGAACTTCCCGACGGTTATAACACTATGGTAGGCGAAGGGGGAAGTTCTCTTTCAGGCGGAGAAAAACAGAGAGTTTCTATTGCGAGAGCGTTACTGAAAAATGCACCGATTATTCTTTTAGATGAGGCGACCAGCTCTGTTGATCCTGAAAATGAATATGAGATTTTGGCGGCTATTGAAGAATTATCCAAAGGGCATACTGTTATTTCTATAGCACACAGACTTTCTACGGTGAAAAAAGCGGATCAAATTTTAGTAATTGATAAAGGTAGATTGGTGCAAGTCGGGAAACATAGTGAATTAGTTCTTAAAGACGGAATTTATTCATCCTTTATACAAGCACGAGAACGTGCGGCCAATTGGAGATTATAGGAATTAGTTATTCTCAAGAAGAATTTACAAATAAATTTGGAGTTTTAAGACAACCTTTTTCAAAATGAGAAAAAGGACAAAGAATTCCTTATATGGATAAAACAATTTTAATTAGTGAAATTTTTGATATATCAACATACTACACAATTAAAGTCACAAATCATAAAACCAAACGCAAAATCAAACGTAAAAAAATACGCTTGATTTTGTTTTTTATTTTATAATATAATTTTAGTAAAACAGAACGTAATCCTACAAAACTTATATAAGGAGCCAATTTTGAAAAAAGTAATTGTTATAGGGTGTCCGGGAAGTGGGAAGAGCACATTTTCTCGAAAATTGCACAAAATCACACAAATTCCTTTGTATCATTTGGACATGATGTACTGGAATGCTGACAAGACAACAGTAGATGGAAACACATTAATTGAAAGACAAAATGAAGTAATTAAAAGAGATGAATGGATTATTGACGGAAACTATGATTCAACTATGGAATTAAGAATGAATGCATGTGATACAGTGATTTTCTTGGATTATCCTTTAGAACTTTGTTTAAGTGGTGTTGAAGCGAGGAGAGGAAATCCAAGACCAGACATGCCTTGGATAGAAGATGAAACAAATGTGGATGAGGAATTTATTCAATTTATAAAAAATTATAATCAAATAAGTAAACCAAATGTAATAAATTTATTAGAAAAATATAAAAATAAAGAAATAGTTATATTCACTGATAGAACTCAAGCAGAGGAGTATTTGAGTGAAATGTAGAAAAATAAAAATTAAAAGGGAAAAAATGAAAGAAAACAAATCAAAATTTAGAGATAATTTTATATGGGTATGCTTTGTAGCATTTGTTATTATGTTATTAGGAGGTATACTTGTAGAATGGATTCCGAAAGGTAGTACATCTTTTACAAAGGTATTTTTATTATATTTTAAATTTATTGGAGCGATGATTACTACATTTTTACTTATTATTTTAGTTGATAAAAATAAATATATTTTAAAATATATGGGTAACAAAGTAAAAGGAAACAGTTTTAAAATGCTATTTTTAAGTATTTTAATAGGATTTTTACTTAATGGAGTTTCAATTTTAGTTGCATATTTAAATGGAGATATAAAACTTACATTTTCTATGTTTCAACCACTTCCTTTGTTAGCTATATTTGTAGCAGTATTTATCCAGTCATCTACAGAGGAAATTTTATGTAGAGGTTTTGTATATAGACGTTTAATTAATGGATACAAAAGTCCATGGGTTGCAATTATTATAAATCCGATATTTTTTGCAGCATTACATATAACAAATTCAGGAGTTTCACCATTAGCAATATATAACTTATTTATTTATGGATTATTAATGTCGTTAATTGTCTATTATACGGATAGTTTGTGGATGGTAATGGGTATTCATACTATGTGGAATTTTACACAAAATATTATATTTGGTTTGCCGAATAGTGGACTTAAAGCAGAGTATTCAATATTTAAGTTGACTGAAAGTACTAAGAACATAACCTTTGCATATGATCCATCGTTTGGGGTAGAAGGTACTATTTTAACAGTTATCATATTAACAGCACTTACAGTACTACTATATTATTTTGGGAAAAATGGAGTAAAAAATGGATGTGAAATATGATATTGAAGAATTGGTAAAAACTACAGGGAAACCTAAAAATATAACTAGTTTAGTAATTTTTTCTATAATATTTTTTATAGAATCACTGGTATATCTTAAATTTATAAGAAATAATCCGGAAAAAAATTCGTTTCTTTATAATGCTTTATTTATTTTAATACTTTTTGTAACATTCATTATAGTTTTTTTAATCAAAAATATTATAATCACAAAAAGAATAAATAGAAACTTTGTAATTCCAATGAATAATATAATGAATGAAAACATGGAACTTAAAGATCCAAATAATACACTAAATGAATTGTTAAAATTAAAAAATATAAAACCAGGGGAAGAAGCGTGGAATATATGGAAATTAAATGTTTCTTCAGCTCTAATTGATAATAATAAAAATGAAGATGCACTAAAGTTATTAAATAGCATCAGAAGTAATAATCAAGAACTAATGGGTTTTGTAAAGAAAGAAAAAAGTAGGATAAAAAATTAATAAAATTATTGCTCCAAAACTTGAATGTTAAATTTGATTTTTGGAGTTATTTTTTATTACTAAAAATTCATTTACAAGATTTTTGAAAAAATTTGTATTGAGAGATTTTATTTGTGTTTCATAAGTAATAATTAGATTTTTTCCTTGATAAATTCCAATTGAATTATAAGCTTCCAACTTTGAAATTGCATTGTTTACATATTCTTTATTATCCATAATTCCAAAATGTTCCCAGTAAATTTCTTGTTTAGTAATAGGACTTAAAAATGTAAAATCAGGATGAAGAGTTGAGTATTTTGAAATAACTATAGGACATTCATATTTATATTCAAGGCCGATGCTGTCAAAATAGTCAGCTAAAATTTTTTCAGATTTAGATCTAACACGTTCGCTTTTATTTGTGTATATTTCTTGTGAATTAGGTAAAAATGGCTTTTTTTCATAAGGTATAGATTTCCAATGCTTTAATACTTGTTCCCATGTAGGTTCAATAGGAGAAAATAAGCTCTTTTTTGAATCAGGTAGACTATCATAAATTTCATCAATGCCATTTTCTAAATTTAATTTACTTAACTTTTTAAGTAATAACAACGTTTTAGATACATGTTTTTTTAATTTTTTGATATAAGAATTGTAAGCTAAAGTTTTAACCGTATTCATTTCATCATTTCTTAAATATTTTTCTGTGAATTTTCCATTTTTTCTTTTTGTTTTATGATAATAGATATATTTATTACCTTTTTTTCTAGCAACCAAACCTCCTTTAATATTTGTAACTGTGATATTGTCTAGTTTTTGATTAATAATTGAATATTTTTCTAGTAAATTTTTTATATTCATATTACCTCCTTTGTATAGATTATTACATAAAATTTGTGAAATGTTAATGTCATTATTGTTAATAAAATTTAATATATTATGGAAATATATGATCTGTGTTCTGAAAATTTAAAGAGGACATGTAAAAATCAAAAATGTAAATTAGAAAATTATCTCAATTAAAAAAAATAATAAAAAGCGATAATAAAATTTTAGCTTAAAATGTACGCAAAAAATCAATATTAAAAAAAGCGATAATAAAATTAGGGATGAAAAGTATCTCAAAAATCATATTCATTAAATTGAGATAATGAAATACATTAAAATCCCTATAAATTTTTCATGAAAAATACCCACAAAATTAAAAATGGAAAAAATGCGATAAAAATAGTTCTTAAAAAAATACCCACAAAATATAAAATCTAAAAAAAGCGATAATTTTCGAGTTAAAAATTGTACCCACAAAAATGCAAAATGAAAATTTAAGATAACTCATAGCTATAGTAAATTTACTTACCAGTTTTATTGCGATTGGGACATCAAGTTCCTAAAATATTTCAATGCCCAACTTTTTCAAAAAAAAAGGCTCCATAAGGAGCTTTTACTAATTTACCACCAGCAAGTCTAGCAAAACCAACTTAGCGAGGTCGGCAAAAAAATTTTAATTTGCCACAAGCAAGTCAGATCTAAAAAACAATTTAATATGTTTGGCAAATAAATTATTCATTTATAATTACATTGTGGTAAATTTTGTTTACATCATCAGATTCATTTAGCATTCCCATTAATTTGTTGAATGCATCAATATCTTCTTGTGCTGTTAATGTAACATATTCATTTGGAATCATTGCAGTTTCACAAGTGTCAAATTCTACATTTGGAATTAATTTTTCAATTGCATCTTGACCTTTACCAAAATCAGAAAATGATGTCTTTACGGTCATTTCACCGTCTTCAACTAATACATCAATTACATCAACATCTGCTTCAAGTAAGGCTTCCAGCATAGCATCTTCATTGTCATATTTTAATTCAAATAGACCAACAGATTCATAGTTGTATGAAACCCCACCTGTGTTAACCATCTTCGCACCGGGAGATTTTGTAAATGCTGTTCTTACGTCAGTCATTGAACGATTTGTATTGTCTGTTAAGCAATCTACGATGAATGTTGAATTTCCAGGTCCAAAACCTTCATAACGAGCTTCAGTATAGTTTTCTACTGTGCCACCTTTTGCTTTATCGATAGCTCTTTTAATAACATCAGCAGGGATTTGATTGGACTTTGCTTCTTGAATTTTTCTCTTAAGAGTTAAGTTCATTTCTGGATCTGGTTCACCACTCTTTGCTGCAATATATATTTCTTTACCAAATCTTGAATATAATTTTGTTTTCATAGCGGCAGTTTTAGCCATTGACGCTGCACGCACTTCATGAGCTCTTCCCATTTTAATACCTTCTTTCATTTATTTAAAACTAATCGCATATATTATATCAAAAATTTGATATAATGGGAAGCATATTAATTATTGATTTTGGCTTGCAACTTTAATTAAATTATTTAAAATGTTTTTAGCTTCTTTTGCTGAAAAATTGTCATTCATTCTATAAATCATTATACCCTCTATTAAAATTAGTATTGATTTAATTTGTTCATCAGTTATTTTATTATCGATGGTAAGCATGAGTTTTTTTAGTGATTTTCTCCAATTATCATAAGCTTTAAGTACAACAGATTTAATTTCATCATCATATTGACCTAAAACATAAATTTGAGCATATAGTTTTTCAATTATATTATTAGGATCAATTTCAAATAGTTCTGACATAATACTATTCAAAACACTAAGGTTGCTTTTATCTAAATTTTTATATTTTATTAGTAAATCTCTAAATGCTATAGAATAATCCTCGGCTATTTTATTTGCATATGTTATAATTATTTCATTTTTATTTTTAAAATAAGAAAAAATTTTACTGTGAGATATATTTGCTCTTTTTGCAATGATTCTTACGGAAACATCACTTAAAGGCATTTCTAAAATACAATTTTGAAAAGCATTAATTATATTTTCCTTTTCTTCTTCAATGTTTACTATTTTTGGCATTTTTACCCCTTAAATGTATTAATTAGTAATATTATATCATTATTAAACTTTGTTATAAAATAAAAAAGTTGAACTTTTAGATTCAACTTTTTCATAAAAAATTAAAATTTTCTAATTAATTTCAAATCATTCATTTTTTCAGAAGTAATATAACCTGGTTTTGCATTAACAACATCAGGGATTCTGTTTACAGCACAAGCACAAGTCATTTCAACTGTAGCAGGATTTTCCATAGTTATTCTCATATTTGGTTCACCTTCTACTATCCATTCATTTACATCAAGTTCATCTTCAGCAAAAACTTTACCGATACATTCTGTGATGATTGTAATTCCTTCTTTTGTTTCAAATGTTACAATTGTTTTTAATCCTGTAGCATCACCAGCTGGAATATTTTTATTTAATGTTTTTGAAAATAAATCACTTTCATGAGTTGTTGCAAATGCTTCTTGTTTCATGGATGTAACATGTAAGCCTAAAGAAGATGCAATCCAACCATTTACGGGCCACATATAACCGGGTAAAAATTCACCATCCTCAATTAAATTTTTTTGAGTTTCTTCAGAGACATTATTAATTTTTAATATTTTTTCATCAAAATCTTTCATTGTTAATCCTGCGCCATGCATTGCGGCAGTTTCTAGACCATAATCCTCAAGATTGTAGCTACTTATACCACGAATTGTCTTAAAAGATGCAGCACTGGCAAGTAAAGCTAAAGGTAGGCTCCCCCAGGATACATCTTGATAGCCACTACCTGTGAAAGTTACACCATTTTCTTTAGCAATTCTATCTATTTCTTTAGAAACAATAGGATTTGAATCCCAAGCATAAAACAATTCTTCACAAATTGAAACAGCATTAACCTTATTTTTTGCTAATATTTCTAGTGTAGGAAGAATCGATTTTACTAAACTTTGAGTAGTTATTATAGCAATATCTGCATTACATTTTTTTAATGATTCATCCATTTTATCAAAATGTTCCACAATAACATTTTGCTTTTCACATCCTATAATTTCTGAAATATCTTTTCCGATAATATTTTTGTTTATATCATATGCTCCAACAATTTGTCCACCTCTTTCTAATACATATCTCATAGTATAAACGGACATTTTTCCACAACCTACTTGTACAACTCTCATTTTCCCTCCTAATTTATTTTAATTACCAATTGGTTAATTATAAAATATCATAAGGTTATTATTTTGTCAACCGTACGGTTAATTTAAAAATAAATTTAAATAATATATAATAATACTTACAATAAGCAAATAATTGGAGGCGAAATGATAAAAAAATATAAAAATGGTCAAGAATTCATTACCGAAAATTTAAGATTATTACAACATAATAAATATTTTTCTCTTTATTTAATAAATAATTCTAATGTTTTGCAAGAATGCGACAATAAAAACTATGCACTAAAATCTGAAATTGGTGATAAAAAACTTATTATAATTAAGTGTGATCCATACGGTGCAATATTTTATGGAGATGAGGAATGCTTAGAAGAGGCTATTGATTACATTCTTACCGAAAAATTAGAAATTAAAAATTTTTTGAGTTTATATGAATTAGGAAATTCAATTAAAAATATTTTTGCAGAAAAATATAAAATTAAATTTAAATTAGGATTAGCATTTGATTTCATGGACTCAAAACAGATTACAGAACCATCTTGTAATGAAGTAGAACACACAAATTTTGATGATATAGATGAATTATATGATTGTTTGGGAAATTTTATAAAAGATGTAGGTTTGGATAATGAGGTAAGTTTAGAAAAACTAAAATCAAATATTGATAAATACAGGGTTATAAGAGATGGAGATAAAATAATTTCAATGGCAAAATATGGAGATTTTTCAGATGAGATTTGTAAGATTTCAGATGTATACACGAGAGTTGAATACCGTGGAAAGAGTTATGCAAGGAAAGTTGTAAACACATTGAAAAATGAAATTATTAAAAATGGCAAAATTGCGGTGTTAAATGTAGATAAGAAAAATCCGATTTCAAATCATTTATATTCATCTATTGGGTTTGAAAAAATATTTTCTCAGGTAGAATTTAGGAGAGAAGATTAAAATTCTATTTTTAGTTGAAAAATCTAAAATAATAGATTATTTACAGAAAATTACTTAATGGGGAAGTATGGTTTATAAAAATATTAAATTTATGTCTATTTCAGATTTTATTAAGAGTTATTTATAGAAATAATCAAAAAACTTGAAAAATCTTTATATTTGTATTACTTTGTAATACAAAGGAAGGTGTGTTATGGGAATATCTTTAAGATTAAATGCTGAAGAGATGCAAGTAGTTAAAGAATATGCGGCATCTTATAATTAATTATTGATATAATATATTATACAGTTATATAAAAAAAGAAAGGAGCCATCATGCAAGATGGAAATCTCATAAAAAAATATCTGAAATTTGTTTCACTTTCAATAGGAGGAATAATTTTTTATTCTATTTATTCAGTAGTTGATGGAATTTTTGTAGGGCGAGGTATAGGAGTAGAGGCTTTGTCAGCTGTAAATGTGACCATGCCATTTATTACATTTTTATTCTCACTATCTATGCTTTTTTCTGTTGGAAGCTTAAATATTGTTTCGTTTAGTTTAGGAAAAAACGATAAAAAAAGAGCAAACCAATATTTCACTCAAACTATTTTGATAGCTGGTATTGTGGGTTTGATTATAGCCTTAATCTCATTTTTTAATATTGATTTAATCGCAGATTTTTTAGGGAAGAATGATGATATAAAGAAGTACGTAATTGATTATGCTAAAATAATTGCGATATTTTCTCCCTTTATCATTCTTACTTATGTATTTGAATTGCTTGTGAAGGCTGAAGGTAAGCCAACAATAGGATTTATATTAATGTTAATTTCAGCATGTATAAATATAGTTTTGGATTATTTATTTGTATTTTATTATAACTTTGGAATACAAGGAGCTGCTTGGGCAACAGGCATTTCACAGTTTACACCTTCTATAATTTATGCAGTTTATTTTTCGTCAAAAAAATCAAGATTGAATTTTGTAAAAGTAAAGTTTAATTATAATATTTTAATAAATATCATAAAATATGGTATCCCGGCATTTTTAGCAGAATTGTCAACCGGATTTATAATTTTTATATTTAATAATAAACTTGCTACAATTCAAGGGATTAAGGGTCTTGCAATATTTTCTATAATAATGTATATTTTGAATTTATTTACAAATATTATGTTATCGGTAAATCAAGGCACGCAACCATTGATATCCTATTATATTGGTAAAAAGGATATAAAAAGTGTAAAATTACTAAAAAAAATGATGTATCTGATAGTTTTTTCAATAACAATTTTAGTATTTTCGATAATTCAAATTTGGACTGATGAAATAATCAACATATTTTTAGACGAAACAAAGCTGAAATTTTTAAACGAAGCAATAATGGATATAAGAATATATTCATTCGCACTCCTAATATTAGGATTTAACATAGTTACAGGTGGATATTTGACTTCAGTAAGAATGCCAAGAAAAGAGTTTATTATAAGCATCTTAAGAGGATATGTCTTAGTTGCTTTGAGTGTAAACATCATTCCATCAATATTTGGAATTAACTCAATTTGGTACGCCATGATAGTTTCAGAGTTCATTACATTAGTTGTATCAATAGTTTTTTTATTAAATATAAAAAGGGGAAAATTGGAAGACTAGATCCAATTCTATAGGAAATTGTATAAAATTGGAAATTAACTTCCGATTATTATGAAGATAAATCATGTAAATTGTTAAAATATTTGTAATACATGATTATTTTTAACCTTTTTTACCTGTAATATAAAAAAATTGCTATAATACATGATTTTCAAAAGAATTTACCTGTAATATAGAGAAATTTTTGTGGTACATGATTTTATAAAAAAATTTTACCTGTATAGGATTAAAACTTTAAAGTTGCATGAAAATGTAAAAAAATCCCCATAACCACTTTCAAAGCTCCTAAAAGGAGTATGTAAAAGTGGCATGGGAATTTTTTATTTTTATATGATTGATAACAATTTTAATATTTCATCTTTAGTTTTAGCGTTTTTTAATATCTCAATATTTTCTTCATTCATCAATTTTCTTGAAATATTTGCTAAAAGTTTTAAGTGTTCTTCGTTATTATCTTCAGGAATTAATAAGGATATAATCAGATTAACCTTGCTTTCATCCAAGGTTTCCCAATCTTCTATATCATTTTCGTTTCTAATAAATAATATTTGTGCTGTTTTTACTGATGAAGATTTGGCATGAGGAATAGCAAAATTATTCATCATTCCTGTCAAACCTTCATTTTCTCTATCAACATAAGATTTAAAAACTTCATTCTTTGAAGAACTTATTCCCAATTCAACTGAAAGTTCAGACAATTTCCTTAAAACTTCTTTTTTATTACTAAATTTCTGATTTAATAATATTCCATTTTCTGTAATTATCGCCATTCTATCTCCTTAAAAATTTACTCCATTATTTTCTTTCTTGTTAAGCCTAAAGCAATACCTCCTACTATTGAACCAACTAATATAGCAATCACCCATTGTAGTGGATTAGTTACTACCGGCAATACCAAGAATCCCCCATGAGGTGCTGGAACTTGTACTTTCATAAGATAAGTTAATATAGCTGCTACTGATGACCCTAACATAAAGCAAGGGAGTGCTCTCAAAGGATATTTTGCTGCAAATGGAATAGCTCCTTCCGTTATGTGAGTTGCTCCTAATATTGCATTTACGTATGCTGCGTTTTTTTCATCTTTTGTAAATTTATTTTTGAATAATAAAACTGAAATAGTTGTAACTAGAGGTGGAGCTATGCATGCAGCTGATACCCCTGCCATAAATGAATAATTTCCTTGTGCAAGAAGTGCTGTGCCTGTTACATATGCAGCTTTATTTACTGGCCCACCAAAGTCTGTCGCACACATTATTCCTACTATAAAACCTAAAATTATAGGATTAGAATTTTCAAATTGTGCTAAAAATTTCATCATTGCTTCATTTATAGTTACCATTGGTCCAACAATTATAGTCATCAATAAACCTGTAATTAAAACACTAAATAATGGATATAAAAATATAGCTTTTAGTCCATCTAATTGTTTTGGTGCATTTTTTAATAATTTTTCCAATAGAATTATACTGTAACCAGCTATAAATCCAGCAATTATGCCTCCTAAAAAGCCAGCTCCACCATTATGTGCAATAAATCCTGCGATAAACCCCGGAACAATAGCCGGCCTTTTACCTATACTTTGAGCGATATAAGTTGCTAATATAGGGGTCATTAATCCTAAAGCAATACCTCCTATATTTTTTAATATTGCGGCAAATTGATTATATGATGCATGATTTGGATCTGATGAAAAAATCCCCCATAAAAATGAAATAGCAATTAACACACCACCACTTACCACAAATGGTAACATATGAGAAACGCCATTCATCAAATGTCTGTAGATTTGTCTACCAAAATTTAAATTTTCATTATTGATTTGAGAAGAATTTATATTTATATTTTCTGAGTTATTAATAGGATATTTCACAACGCCTTTTCCATTTAATGCATCTTCAATAAGTTTATCAGCGTTTTTTATGCCTTGTAATACTGAAACATCTATTATTCTTTTTCCTACAAATCTTTCATCTTGTACATCTTTATCAGACGCAATAATTATAGCTTCTGCCTCTTTTATTTCTTCTGTGGTAAACTCATTTTCAACACCTATTTGTCCGTGAGTTTCAACCTTTATGGAAACTCCCTTATTTTTTGCTGCTTGTTCTAATTTTTCCTGTGCCATATATGTATGAGCTATGCCTGTTGTACATCCTGTAGCTGCTAAAATTTTATATTTCATATTTCCTCCCATATTTTTTCTACTTTTACTTGTTTCATTAAATCTTTTACATCAGAAAAATCCGTAAGCCCATCTCTAAATGCTGTTGAGCTACCAGCACAAACTGCCTTTTTTAATGCATATTCTTCATCTTTTCCTAAATAAATTTCTGCAATATATGTTGCTAAAAGAGTATCTCCAGCCATAGCTGTATTTACTATTTTTCCTTCAGGAGCTGAACATTTCAAAATTAAATTTTCGTTTATTAACATTGCTCCATTTTCTCCCAATGATAATAAAATATTCTTTGTTCCCATTTTTATCAATTTTTTACTTAATCTTATAAATTGTTTTTCATCTTTAACATTTTCATCAAACCAAGAGCATAACTCAAATTCATTTGGTTTTAATATAAACGGTTCAAATTTGCAGAGATTAATAACAAATTTTGAAGAATTATCAATAACTATTTCAACATTTCTATCTTTTGCGATTTTACATATTTCAAAAATATAGTTTTCATCAATACCTTTTGGAAAACTCCCATTTATAGTAAGAATGTCATTTTTCTGAAATTTTTTTTCAAAATAAGCTTTTAAAAATTCTTTAGCTTCTTCTTCTATAATCGGCCCGGGGTTAACCTGTGTATATTCTTTTTTTTCATCAAGAACATTTGTAAAAACATTTATGCGTGTTAATCCTTGTATTTCAGGCATAAAAATTTTAATATTTCGTTTTTTTAAATCGTCCTCTATATGTTGTCCTGTAAATCCACCTTTAAATCCTGTTACAGTACTTGAGATTCCTAGATTTTCTAAAATAATCGAAACATTTACACCTTTCCCATTGGCACTACACTTAAAATAATTTGTTCTATTAACTTTATTCGGCAATAATTTTTCAGTTTCAATAAATAAATCAATTGCCAAATTTGCTGTAAATGTATAAATCATCCTACCTCCTATCTTTAATATAATTATATACGATTGCACGATGTAAATATTTTCTAATTTGATATATAATATTGTTAAATATAGAAACTTTTTACCATTTTAAGGAAATGATTATGAAAAAATTTACAGAAACAGAAAAATATTTAATAGATTTTATGGATAAAAACACACATAGAATATGTGAACTTTCAATAACGGAGTTAAGTGCTTTGGCTAATGTTTCTACTACAACAATTTTTAGAACAGTTAAAAAATTAGGATTTAATGGCTTTTCAGAATATAAATTTAATTTAATATCTAATATTGAAAATAAAGAATACTTTGATATTATTGAGGAAAAAGATAGAAGTGAAATTAAAAATATTATCTCTAAAAATCAACAAGAAGTAAATAGTACAATAAATAAATTAAATATTAAATCAATTTATGATTCAATAAATTATTTAAGAAGGGCTAACACTATACTTATATTTGCTAGGGGATTATCTGAACTTGTAGCTCAAGAAATTCAGGTTAAATTCCAATTATTAGATAAAAGATGTGACGTTTATACAGATCCAAATATTATAAGAAAAATTTCAAAAAAAGCAAAAAAAGATGACTGTATTTTATATATTTCATTAGAAGGAGAAACAAAAGAACTTGTAGATGCTTCTATATCATCACTTCAAAATGAAATTCCTTCAATATTGATAACTACAAATATAAACTCTTCATTGGCAAAAAATTGCAATATAATTATAGAAGGATATAAATCAACTTCTTCCTATTTTCCTGATTATGAAGTACGATCCAGACTTTCACTAAACGTTATAAGTAGAATTTTACTTGATTGCTATTCTTATAAATTTAATATATCATTAGAAAATTAATTGGTCTATAAAAAGGTATTACCAATAATTTCTTATAAAATTTATTATATTTTACTGTATAATTTTTGGTATAACCATTTAATATATTGTCAAAATGTAATTTTATGTGTCCGGCTTATAGGTAGTAGTTTAAGAAGATAAATCATGTAAATAAGATTTTATTCAAATATACAGGTAAATTTTTTAGGACAACTACCTGTATATTTGAATAATGTAATAATTACATGTATGTAAAACAGTGATTTGTAAAATTTTTCATGTAAATTGTTAAAATATTTGTAATACATGATTATTTTTAACCTTTTTTACCTGTAATATAAAAAAATTGCTATAATACATGATTTTCAAAAGAATTTACCTGTAATATTAAGAAATTATTATTTTATGATAAATACACCACCTGCGTAATATATTCAAAACCAAGATTTTCATATAGTTTTTTTGCACCGATATTTGTGTCATCGACTGCTATTTGAAAATCTTTATTATTTTTAGAAATTAATTCATTTACAATATTTTTTACAAAATAGCTTCCAATTCCTTGACCTCTATATTCTTTAGAAATAGCTAATCCATATAAATAATTTGAGTTTGAGCTTATATCAACTGTACAGGAACCCAAAATAATGTCATTTTTCTTAATTACATATAAAATGCTATTTTTATCATTCATAGATTCTTTTGCATAAGCTAAGCTTCTATTTAATGGTGAATCAAATGCTTCCGCATTTATTTTTGCGATTTTGTCTATATCATTTTCGTTTGCTATAGAGATTGATAATTCTGATATTTTATCTATTTCATAAGGAATAGATCCTTTATGTAACCATGATTCAGTATCATTGGTTTCCTTTATATTCCAATGCTTTAATAAATCTTGGTTTTTATCTAAAAACTTTCTTTCGCTGATAAATTCTATTGAAGAAATACCATAATCTTTAGTTTTTTCTAAGAATAAATTGTATAAAGCCTTTGCGATTCCATTCATTCTAAATTTAGGGTGAATGTTAATGCTAACTTCAATATTATAAGAGTCGGCATAAACCGTCAATATTCCTACTAAAATATTTTCATTATATGCCATGAAAAATGCTGGCATAGATTTATCGAAATTTAACATATTTGAAAGATAGGGTTCCTTGAAGGTTCCATCATGATTTTGGCAGATTTTTATAAGTTCTTTTGCTTGATTTAATTCATTTTCCGTAAGTTTGTTAGTATAAATTGTATTCATAAATTCTCCTTTAGTTGTATATGCAAATTATACTATATATAGTATAATTAGTGTTTAAAAGAGACGTAACCCTTTCTTAGGAAACAAGCTTCAAGGAGGTGAACTACGACCTCTATCCATACCAATATTATACCAAAATGAGTATGGGATAGAAAAGAAAATGTAGTTTTTTTACTACAACATTATTATGCGAGGAGGTGTTTAATGGAAAATATTAAAATAATTAAGAAAAAATTGATTGATAAAGGTTGGTCTTATGATGAAAAATATGAAATTACATCAGAAGATTATACAAAATATTTATTGCGAGTTTCCTCTATTGAAAATCTTGAAGATAAGATTGAAGAATTTAATTGTATGAAAAAGATAGAGGAATTAGGAATAAATATGTGCAAACCTATTGAAATAAGTAAAGATGAAAATTTTGTTTACACAATTATTTCTTGGATTGACGGTGTTGATGCTGAAGAAAAAATGGCGAAATTATCAAATGAAAAACAGTATGATTATGGAGTTGAAGCGGGTAAAATGCTACAAAAAATCCATTCAATACCTGTTGAAGAAAAGTTTGATTGGGAAGAATATTTTAGCAAGAAGATGGATAGAAAGATAAAAAGTTATTTGGAGTGTCCCGAAAAATATGAAAATGGGGATAGATTCATTCAATATATAAATGAAAACAGAAAATTACTAAAAAATAGGCCAATTTCAATACATCACGGAGATTTTCACATTGGAAATATGATGATAGGAAAAGATGATAAACTTTATATAATTGACTTTGAAAAATTTGATAAAGGCGATCCTTGGGAAGAATTTAACCGTATTGTGTGGTCAATAAAAGATTTTGAACATTTTTCACGAGGAATGATAGATGGTTACTTTAATAATGAAATCCCGGAAGAATTTTGGAAACTCATGAAGCTATACATTTCATCAAATGAATTAGGATCATTGCCATGGGCGATAAATTATGGGAAAAATCAGATTTATGTTATGAAAAATAAAGCTAAATATGTTTTAGAATGGCTTGATAAGATATAGGATTAAACATGGGGCTGTTGCAAAATAATTTTTTTAGTTATTCGCAACAGTCACTTAAATTTATATTTTCAATTCATATTTATATTTTCTTATCAATTCCTTTTTCTATTTTGTCTAAAAGAATGAATTTAAAGCAAGATAAACTAAAGTTATTAATGAAATAGTAACAAAATGAATATTTTTATACATTATTAAAAATGCAATGATTTCTCTAATAAATGCGTTAATTGTGAAATAAAGTTTTGTTTTTGCACCATATCCAATGCATTTAATTTTTTCTTGTTTAGCTATTATCAAGGCTCTAAACAAGTGATAGTAATTTGTTACAACCGCAATTTTTGGATTTTCCTTCATTAATTCTTTTGAAAAAATTAGATTTTCTCTAGTTGTAGTAGATTTATCTTCAACTATAATATCTTTTTCGGAAATTCCCAGATTTAAAGCGTATTGCTTCATTGCTTCACCTTCAGCAATATTTTCATCATCTCCTTGTCCACCTGACATTATAATTTTTGAATTAGGATTTTTTTTGAATATTTTTATCCCTTTATTTATTCTACTTGCCAGAAGAGGAGGAACTTTATCATTGATTAATCCAGATCCTAAAACGATTATATAATCCAAATTTTTTCTTTTTACATTAGCAAAATTCAAAAATCCAGATATGGTGTAAGAAATAGCAATTAGTGAAATATATGAAAAATATATATTTGATAATATTATTAAATGTTTAAACAAAGTAGGAATGTTAAATCTGTATATTAAAATATTACCAATAGTTGAGCCTAACAAAATGTATAATCCAAGACTTAAAGAAAGCATATTGTTTATAGAAAAACCCTCTTTTTTTAATATTTTTATTCCATTATAAATTAAAGTTATTACTAAAAACACGGGTATTAAAAATACAAATAATGAAAATAAAGCTATTATACCGAATATTAATATTCTTATCGGCGAATTAGAAAGTAGATCATATTTTTCCAAACCTAGCAATATTGTGATTATTGAAGATATCATAAAAAATGAAAATAATATTCCGGAAATTATATTTCTTCTTTCCTTAAATATGGTAATTACTAAAATTAAAAATATAAATACTGTAATTACTAATGAAAACTCCATAAATTTCTCCTTTAAATTTAATTCTGTACATAATTAAATGTTTATAATGTACAAATATACACCTAAGTATTGGATACCCAATTATTTAGTTTTGTGAACGTATATTAATATTTAATTTATTTTTCAACTCCTAATGATTTTTAAGTTTTTAAAAATTATTTTCTATTATCTTATTGTAAGAATGAACGTATAATAACACCATAAAGAAAATATTTCAGGAGGAAATATGATACAAAATGAATTATTGATAAGTTCTGTGTTTATTGCCGGGTTTTTATCATTTTTTGCACCATGTACATTCCCTCTTATTCCTGTATATGTGGGGTTTATGACGGATAAGGAAGGCGAATATAAGAAGATAAAAATAGGTAAGTTTGAGATAAATAAAGGTGCAATTATCAAGACAATGGCTTTCGTATTAGGTCTTTCAACCAGCTTTGTGATTTTAGGATTTGGAGCAGGAATAATTGGAAAGGTGTTAAACAACAGATGGGTATTAACAGTTGCGGGATTTTTAGTATTTTTACTTGGAATTCATCAAATGGATTTAATTCACTTTGAAAGAATGAATAAAATAAAGGGGATTAGATTTAAGAATAATAAGAAAAAAGCACTTGGAACATATTTAATGGGAATATCGTTTAGTTTGGGATGGACACCATGTGTTGGACCGATTTTAGCTGCAGTATTGGTAACATCTGCAAGTAGTGGACAGCAATTTTATGGAGCATTTTTAATGTTGATTTATTCAATAGGTTTGATGATTCCATTTTTAATAATGGCGATTGCGTCAAGTGCATTGATGAATAAATTCAAATTTTTTGAAAAACATTTAATTACAATTAAGAGAATTGGCGGATTTTTAGTAGCATTAATGGGAATAGTACTAATGAGCAACCAATTACAAAATTTAACAGCATTTTTTAACAACTTATTTAACTAAATAAAAGAAAGAGGAATATATATGAAAAAAAGAATATTATCGGGATTAATGGCATTATCACTAGTTTTAACAGCTTGTTCAACAGGAGCAAAAGCAAAAAAAGATATAATGGATAATAAAAAAGAGCATAAAAAAATGGAAGACAAAATGGATCATATGAAATCAGATAAAAAGGACAATATGAAATTAGACCAAATGAGTGACTCTACAAAAGTGAAGAAAATTAATCAAGGAGAACTTGCCACAGATTTTAATTTACCTGATATTAATGGAAAAATGTACAAATTAAGCGATCAAAAAGGTAAGAAAGTATATGTTAAGTTTTGGGCTTCATGGTGTCCAATTTGTTTAGCGGGATTATCAGAATTGGATGAAATGTCTAAAAATGCAAAAGATTATGAAATAGTAACAGTAGTTTCGCCGGGACATATTGGTGAAAAAAATAAAGAGGATTTTATAAAGTGGTTTAAGGGATTAAATTATAAAAACATTAAGGTTTTACTGGATGAGTCCGGAAACTTTATCAAAAATTATGGCATTAGATCAACACCTACAAACATAATAGTTGGATCTGACGGTGTTTTAATTAAAGTTGTACCCGGACAATTAAATAAAGAAGCGTTAAATAAAATTTTTTCAGAGGTAAAATAATGAAAAGAGGGTAAGTATGAAGAAAATATTTTTGTCAATTATTTTTTTTATAACTTTTATAATTACAGCCTGTACTAATAAAGTGATTAATTCAAATAATGATATGAAAAACAAAGATGATATAAGTAAAAAAATAGATGATATTATAAAAGAAGAGCAAAAGAAATCCATTAATGAAAATCCTAATGACGGGATTTTTTATTCAAAATCAAAACTAAAAACAATATATTTAGCAGGTGGATGTTTTTGGGGATTAGAAGCATATATGGAAAAAATTTATGGAGTAGCAGATGCTGTAAGTGGATATGCAAATGGAAAAACTCAAAATCCAACATATGAAGATATTTCATATAAAAATACAGGGCATGCTGAAACTGTAAAAGTCGACTATGATCCAGAAAGAATTTCATTAGAAAAAATACTAGATTATTATCTACGAGTTGTGGATCCGACAAGTTTGAATAAACAAGGAAATGACAAAGGCATACAGTACAGATCAGGAATTTATTTTACAGATGAAAGTGAAAGAAAAATAATTGAGGAAAAATTGAAAAAAGAACAAGAAAAATATAAAGACAAAATAGTTGTAGAAGTTGGAAAATTAGAAAATTTCTATAAAGCTGAGGAATATCATCAAGATTATTTAAAGAAAAATCCAAATGGTTACTGCCATATTGATATTTCAAAGGCGAATGAAGTGATTATAGATCAATTAAAATATCCAAAGCCTTCAGATGATGAGTTGAAAAAGAAATTAACGGATATTCAATATAAAGTTACACAAAAAAGTGATACTGAGCATGCATTCTCAAACGAATATTGGAATAATAAAGATAAGGGGATTTATGTTGATGTTGCAACAGGTGAACCATTATTTAGCTCAACAGATAAATTTGATTCAGGTTGTGGATGGCCATCATTCTCAAAACCAATAGCAAAAGAAGTGGTTACTTATCATAAAGATTTAAGTTATAATATGGAGAGAACAGAAGTGAGAAGTAGGTCAGGAAATTCACATTTGGGACATGTATTCAATGATGGACCAAAGGAATTGGGTGGATTGAGATTTTGTATAAATAGTGCATCAATAAAATTTGTTCCATTACAAGACATGGAAAAAGAAGGATATGGATATTTAACACATATTATAAAGTAGGTGAAAATGTATAAATTATTAATTGCAGATGATGAGTCAATCATTAGAAAAGGTATAAAAAAACTCGTTAATTATGAGAATCTAAACATTACTGATGTATTAGAAGCTGAAGATGGAAAGCAAGCAATAGAGTTAGCTAATACTCAAAATCCTGATATTGTTTTAATGGATATTAATATGCCTGAAATAGATGGTTTAACAGCTGCAAAATTAATAAAAGAAAATAATTCAAATGTATATATAGTAATAATTACAGGATATGATTATTTTGAATATACACAGACAGCTATAAGAGCTAAAGTTGATGATTATATATTAAAGCCTGTCTCAAAGAAGGATATTGAGTATATTTTGAAAAGTGCTATAGATAAAATTGATTATTTTAGGAGAAAAAAATCTATTAAAAATATAACTCAAAATGAAACTATAGAAATAGATGAGGAAAATAATTTGATTAAGGAATATTTAGAAAAAAATATGTTTAGCATAGATTTATCATTAAGTAAAATGGCGGAAGATATAGGATATAACAGCAATTATTTAAGTGTGCTGGTAAAACAAATATATGGACTTACTTTTCAAGATTATATAAATAAAAAAAGAATGGAAAAAGCTAAGATTTTGTTGCTTTCGACTGATATGAAAAATTATGAAATAGCTGAAAATATAGGGATTGAAGATGTAAATTATTTTGTAACAAAATTTAAGAAATATTACAATATAACACCAAAACAATTCAAGCAAGGTTTAAGGGATGAATAAATTATTAAAAAAATTTAGCACAAAAATAAGTATATATTTTTTCATCATTTCTATAGTATTGGTAATAATTTTATCATATAGAAATTACAAGCATTCTGTAAATATATTGAAAGATAATAAATTACAGCAAACGGAGCAACAACTTAAAAATGCAAGTATATACATTTCTTCATATCTTGAAAAAATAAAGGGAATATCAAGTTTATTAGCAATGACTCCGGAAATTGAAAATATAAATGCCTTAAATGAAAATGCAATAAAAAAAATAATTGAATTAACTCAACAAAATGATCCGTTAATTAAAAGAATTTCAGTTATATCAAATGATGGGAAAATATTATCAACTTCCCCTATAGATTTTGAAATTTCTAATAATATGGAAAGTTTAGAATGGTATAGAAACTTAAAAAAATCAAATAATATGGCTATGGTTACAACAGAAAATCATAAAGGATTTTCTATGAATAAAACAGAAAGAGTCATTTCAATTAGTCACGAAATTACTAATAAAAATAAGAAAATAGAGGGATTTGTTGTGATTGATTTATCATATAAATTTATTGAAGATTATGTTTCCTCGATAAATTTTGGAGAAAATGGTTATGCTTTCATAACTACATCAGAAGAAAAATTACTTTTTGATTCTAAACAAATGAACACAAATTCACTTATTGAAAATGAAAAATACTTAAAAATAATAAAAGATAGGATGAAAACTGTTGAAAAGGGGTTTATCGCCTCAAAAATTTACATTCCAAATACAGATTGGATACTTGTGGGAGTTTCTTCAACAGAGCAAATAGACCAACTACAAAATAAATTAATTGTAAATACTGTAACTTGGTCAATTATAATTTTAATTTCAACGATTGCATTATCAGTATTAATTTCTAAATGGATAAGTAAACCATTGACAAATCTGGTAGAGGAGATGAAAAAAGTTGACGAAAGTTTTTCCAAGATAAAAATTGAATACTCAGATTCGATAGAAATTCATACTTTAAAAACAGAATATAATTTACTATTGGACAGAATTAAAACTCTTACTAAAAATATAGAAGAGAAGGAAAATTCAAAGAGGATATTTGAGTTAAAAGCCTTACAAAGTCAAATAAATCCTCATTTTATCTATAACACATTAGATACAATACTTTGGTTGATTGAGTTTGGAGAAAATGAAAAAGCGATTGAGGTTACCAAGTCATTAGGAATGATTTTAAGGAGCACGTTGAGTATTAATCAAGACTTTATATCATTGTCAAATGAATTAGAACACGTGAAAAACTATATGGACATTCAAAAAGTTCGATATGATGATAAGTTTGAATATGTTTTTGAAATAGATAAAAATACTCTTGAAATATTAGTTCCGAAATTAATTCTTCAACCAATTGTAGAAAACGCAATTTATCATGGCATTAAACCTAAAAAATCAAAATCATTCATCAAAATTTCCTCCTATATAGATGATGAGGATTTAATAATTAAGGTAGAAAACAATGGTGTTGATTTAGAATTTGACAATCAAAATAGAATAAAAACAAAGCTTGGGGGAATCGGAATGAGCAATGTTGAACAAAGAATTAAGATTCTTTGCGGAAATCAATATGGAATAAGAATGTACAGACAAGAAGATGCAACTGTAGTTGAATATAGATTAAGTATATAGTAGAAAGCTGTAAATACATGATAATGTGTTTGCAGCTTTTAATTTTTTTAATTATAAGTGATAAAAATTATGCAAAATCGTAAAAATTTGCATTACAGGTAAAAAAAAGAAGGGCAGTCATGTAAATTAAAGATATTTTTGTAATACAGGTAAAAAGGTTCATGTAAAATTGTAAAATCTTTAATATACAGGTAAATTTATAGATAAAAAATTCATTTTGTATAAATTTTTACCTGTAAATATGAAGTATTTTATATTTGCATGAAAAAAAGAAAATTTTTACCTGTAAAGTATAATTTTTCTAAATTTACATGAATGAACTATATAGGTATAGAATATACTGAATTAAATTTTTATGAAAAAGATTACAATTTTTCTTTTATTACTTTTTTTTAATACAGATAAATTCTCTGAAAATTTAACAAACCTCTAATCCTTCAACTTTCTGCATTTTTAGAGGCTAAAACCGTTTTCATAAAACTCTTTGAAAAAATAATAATTTCTCATATAATAAATTTAAGAAATAGAATGGAGGAAGGTATGAAAACGGGAATAAAGAGTATTTTTGGAAGAACAATAGCCATGTTGTTAGCTTTTATAATTTCACTTTCCGGAGTGAACATTCAAGGGTTTAAGACTAAAACCGTTAAAGCTCAAGAACAATATATTGATTTTGGGTTTACAAAATCAGGTGATAAAGAAGATTTTGGAGCGAAGGCTAAAGTAAACTCTGATAAGACAGTGGATTTTGTGTTTGATTTTGAACATTGGGGAGAAGGTTTTAAAAATCAAGCAAAATTAAGAGGAATTAATGGAGATTGGAATAATGGTAAGGATTTAGTTGCAAATAAAGAACAAAAATTTTATTCAATTAAGTTATCTTTTGATGAAGTTAAAAGTTTACAAAAAGATGGATTTAAGATATATTTACCAGAATTGGGAAGTGAGGGATGGAGACCAAAAGGAAATAATGTGAAAATTCCACAAGAATTATTAGCAAAAATATCTGAAATTCAAAATGAAAAAATAGGAAAAAAAGAAAATATTGATATATCTAAAAATGTTAAAAAAACTAAAACTGATAAAACCACAAAAGTTATATTCCATTTTGACAATTATAATGGAGGGAAATGGAGCCTTTGGGTATGGGCTAATGGAGCAGATGGAAAACAACATTCATTTGATAAAACTGATGATTTCGGTCAAACTGCTACTATTGATCTAGGGGTGAAAACAGATAAAATAGGGTATATTGTAAAAGATCAGAATAGTTGGACTAAAAATATTGATGAAGACAGATTTGTTGATATAAAAGATGAAACTACACATGTCTGGGTAAGAGATGAAGATCCAAAAACTTATTTAGAAAAACCTCAAAAAATTTCAGAAGAAAAGCCGGTAATTCAATTATTTACAATTGATAAATATAAAGAATTAAATTTAAGATTAAGCAAATATGTAAACTTTGAGGATGCTAAACAACATTATGAATTAAAACTTGGTAAAGAAGATATCAAATCTAAAGTTGAAAAAATTGAAGCTATTAACGAAAAAAATGGAAAAACTAGAAAAATCAAAATTACTTTGAAAGAAGATATCAATTTAGATGATATTATTTCAAATAAAGGAAAAGATGTTTCAATTATATTGAAAGTAAAGGATGTTGATAAACAAACTGATGAAGTATTAAATGCAAAAGCAACTATCGGAAGAATTGTTTCAGAAAAACAATTTGATGATAAGTATGCAACTGATGAAGAGTTAGGTGCAATATATTCTAAAGGCGAAACAGAATTTAAGTTATGGGCTCCTACAGCCAGAAAAGTTGAACTTGTAACATATAATAAGGGGTCTTTAGAAAAAAACTATGAAATGAATAGAAGTGAAAAAGGAGTATATAGCTATAAACTTTTAGGGGATAATCTAGGTAAAGAATATATGTATAGAGTTTACCTATCAGATGCTGAAGGGGTTGAAGTAGTTGATCCATATGCAAAATCTGTAACAGTAAATGGCGAAAGGGGAGTAGTTGTAAATCCTACACCAAGTGAAGTTGCAAGACCTGTAAATGAAGAAAACATGAAAAATCCAATTATTTACGAATTACATGTTAGAGATTTCTCAATTGCAGAAAATTCGGGAATGAAAAATAAAGGAAAATTCTTAGCATTAACTGAAAAAGGAACTAAAGCAGATAATGGACAAATAACAGGATTAGATTACTTGAAATCATTAGGAGTAACACATATTCAATTGTTGCCAATTTATGATTTTAGCAGTAATTCAGTTGATGAAAAAAATATTAAAGCAAAATATAATTGGGGATATGACCCACAAAACTACAATGCAGTTGAAGGTGCATACTCAACAGATCCAAAAGATCCATTTAATAGAATTAAAGAATTACAAAAAACTGTAGATACACTTCATGAAAATGGACTTGGAGTAATCATGGACGTTGTCTATAATCACGTATTTGACACTCAACAACAGTCATTTAATAAGATAGTTCCGGGATACTATTTCAGAATGAAAGAAGATGGTACATTCCATTCAGGTACAGGAGTAGGCAATGAAACAGCATCCGAAAGAAGGATGATGCGTAAGTTCATGATTGATTCTACAAAACACTGGGTTAAAACATTTAAACTTGATGGATTGAGATTTGATCTTATGGGAACGCATGACCATGAAACTATGAATGAAGTTTATAAAGCTGTTAAAGAAATTAATCCGAATATATTCATACTTGGAGAAGGCTGGAATATGGACATGGGAATTCCTGAAGATTTAAGAGCTAGTCAAAAGAATGCAAATAAAATGCCGAATTTGGCATTCTTTAACGATGATATTAGAAATGCAATAAAAGGTGGTAATGATGATAATTCTACAGGGTTTATTACCGGTTCACCTGAAAAAGAAAGCATAATAATAAATAATATTAAAGGTGGACAAAATTTAGATAAACCATATCAGTCAGCAAGACAAGTTGTTCAATACGCAGCTGCTCACGATAATTTGACATTATGGGATAAGTTAGAAAAATCAAGACCTGATGATAATGTTGAAACTAGAATAAAAAGACAAAATCTTGCAAATGCAATTACTATGTTTTCATTTGGTACGCCATTTGTACACGCGGGACAAGAATTTGGACGTACAAAAGGTGGAAACCACAATTCATATAATTCTCCGGATTCAGTAAACCAATTTGATTGGAATAGAGTAAAAGACTTTTCAAATATGACCAATTATTTTAGAGAATTGGTAAAAATCAGAAAAAATAATGAAATTTTTAATATAAAAGATTTTGGTGAAATAAATAAAATTTTTGAAATTAAAAATAAACGATTTGGTGAAGTAGGATATAAACTTGAACGTGGAGAAGATGATTTATATATCGGACATAATGTATCAGATAAAGTTGTTCCTTTTAATGTTGAAACAGGAAGATACAGAGTGCTTGTAATGAATAATCAAGCTAAAGCAGAAGGTTTGAGAGAAATAGATGTAATTGATAAGATTGATTTGTCGCCACTTTCAACAATTGTGCTTCAAAGAATTCCTACTAAAGATAAACCAATTAATGCAGTTACAATCACACAATCAAATAACCAACAAAATTCTACACAAAATAGAAATCCAGAAACAGGAGATTTTGGAGTTACAACCTCTGCTATCATGATAGTAATATCAATGGGAATGATTTTTGTGATTAGAAAGAAAAATTTAATATAATAATTAGAAATAAGGGGTGTTACAAAATGTTTTTTGTAAGCCTCTTATTTACATATTTAAAAATAAGTTTTAATATAGTTTATATAGTAAACAATAATAAGGAGGCCAACAATGGCATGTACAACAATTTTAGTAGGTAAGAATGCATCTTATGATGGTTCTACATTAGCAGCAAGAAATGAAGATTCGGGTGCTGGTTCATATGAAAATAAAAATTTCATAGTAGTAACTCCCGAAGAACAACCAAGAAAATATAAATCGGTAATTTCAAAAGTTGAGATTGAATTACCGGATAATCCAATGAGATATACAGCGATGCCAAATGCTAATCTAAAGGAAGGTATTTGGGGGGCTTATGGTGTAAATGAGAAAAATATCTCAATGACTGCAACGGAGACAATTACCTCAAATGAGAGAGTTCTTGGTGCGGATCCTATGGTTAAATATATTCCACAGGTTGGTAAAAAGGGTGACGAAAATTATCAAGAAGAAATATTTGGCGGAATAGGTGAAGAGGACATCGTAACACTTGTGCTTCCATACATTCATACTGCAAGAGATGGAGTTAAGAGATTAGGACAGATTTTAAAAACTTACGGAACTTATGAAAAAAATGCAATTGCATTTCAGGATGAAAATGAAATTTGGTGGTTGGAAACAATAGGTGGACATCATTGGATTGCTAAAAAAGTTCCGGATGATAGCTATGTAGTAATGCCGAATCAATTGGGGATTGACTCATTTGACTTGGACGATGCCTTTGGAAAACAGGAAGAATACATGTGCTCTGAAGATCTTAGAGAATTTATATCTGAAAATCATTTGGATTTATCATTTGATGGAAAATTAAATCCGAGAGATGCCTTTGGTTCGCATTCTGATATGGATCATACATACAACACACCTAGGGCGTGGATAATTCAAAGATTTTTTAATAAATTGTCATTTAAATGGGATGGGGAAAATGCAGATTTTAAGCCGGAATCAAACAATATCCCATGGGCACAAAAACCTGACAGAAAGATTACAATTGAAGATATTAAATATGTGCTATCACACCATTTTCAAGAAACTCCATTTGACTCTTATGGAAAATCAGATGATAAAGTACTTAAAGGAAAATATAGACCAATAGGAATCAATAGAAACAATGTTATGGGCTTAGTTCAAATTAGACCATATATGCCAAAAGCATTCCAAGTAATTGAATGGATGTCGCTAGGTTCAAATGTATTCAACGCAGTTGTTCCATTTTATGCAAATATTACAAAAACACCGACATATCTTTCAAACGGAACAGATAAAGTTTCAACAGATAATTTTTATTGGACAAATAGATTAATTGCAGCACTTTGTGACAATAACTTTAGTGACACAGCCGCATACATTGAAAATTACCAATTAGATATTCAATCTAAAGGTCATGAAATGATAATAAAATATGATAAAATGGCTAAATCCTTAAGTTCAGAAGAAGAAATTCAAAACTTACTAGAAACAGCAAATCAAGAAATGGCAGATTACTTGAAATCCAAGACAGATGTATTATTGAGCAATGTTTTGTATGTTGCAAGTAACAATATGAAAAATGCATTTTCTAGATCAGATGCATAAGGTGATTGGAGTGTCTGGGGAAATTTTAGAAAATTTAGTGATG